>DASYJV010000204.1:0-3595 GCA_035996105.1 Candidatus Limnocylindrales bacterium
AGCGCGCCGATGCAGATGCCGCCGAGCATCAGCACCGCCGGATCGGCCGTGAAATGACGCGACCGGGCGAGCAACCCGAAGGCGCCGGCCCACAGACCGGACCACAGCAGGACGCCCGCCACCAGGACGGCGACGGTCGTCGCCACCTCCGCGAACCCGCCGCTGCCCTTGACCCCGATCGACAGGGCGACCGGGAATGTCTCCACGCCACCGGATCCGAGACTGACGCCAAGCGAGGCGCCGCGGAACAGGACGATCGTGGCGAGGCCGAAGGCCACGACCACCAACGCCAGACCGAGCGCGGCGGCGCGATGGAGCTGGCGCTGGCCGATCGCCGTCACGACGATGACCGCGGCCAAGCCGACGACCAGCAGGGGCAGCAGGCTCGCCTTCGCGCCGGCGACACCCAGCACCAGCAGCCCGGCGAGCAGCCAGCGCGACCGCCCCAACGCGCCGTCCGCCCGGAGCAGGTCGATGAACACCAGGATCGTGGCGGCGAACAGCGCCAGCCCGAAAAGGTTCGTGGGGCTCGTCCACGTCGTCGCGAGGGTCTGGCTGTCGTAGACGGAGTCGCCGATCCACCGGTACGGCGCCGCCACCGTTCCGAGGAGGGCGATCGCCACCGCGACCGGGCCAGCCCACCAACGGTCGGTCAGTCGGCGTGCCGCCGCCGCGGTCAGCACGATGAACGCCGCGAACATGGGCAGCCCCGCGAGCCGGTAGAGCAGGGTGACCGGTTCGATCCCGGTCGCCCAGCTCGTCGCCGCAGCCTCGGCGTAGACGAACCAGTGGTAGGCCAGCGGGACCCCGGCGACATACGGGATGTCGGGCGGGACGTGATGCCGGAGCTCGGCGACGAGCGCGAGGTGATACGGCATGTCGACGTATGGCGTGTCCGTCCCGGTCAGGTGATGACCCGCGAAGTACGACGCCGCGGAGTAGACGACCACGAACACGAATGCGGCCGCCAGCGACCACGCCCACCAGACCGGCGCCCCCGTTCCCTCTCGGTCCCCGTGCCAGTGGCGGCGGAGACCCGGGATGACCGTGAAGCCGATCAGCGTCGCGATCGGCCATGCCAGGAAGAGGAGCGGGAGACCGACCGCGCGAGCCGCGACGTAGGTGGCGATCTCGAGGCAGTACCCGATCGCGAGGCCCATCGCGAGGTCTTCCGAGATGTGCGCGGCACGACCGCGAAGGAGCCGCACCCAGAGCATCCCGGGGACCGCCACCCCGAGCGCTACATAGAAGCAAAAGATCGCGACCTGGGGGAGCGGGGTGCCATACGCGGCGAGGATGACGACCGTGACGCCGGCGACGACCGCGGCGGGCAGCCAGCCCGAGTCGCGTGGCGGGCGCAGCGTCAGATGCATGGATGACTCCCGTCGAAGGGTCCAGCCCGCCGGGGCTCCGCGAACGATACCCGAAGCGTGGCATCATCCGGGCTGACGCCACGACCGACCTGGAGGCCAAGCCGACCCGTGCCACCGATCGACGAACTCACCCGGATCGAGCCGGTCCACCTCGCCCGACTCGACCGCCAGGGGATCTTCACGACCGGATTGCTCCTCGAGGTATCGGAGACCGTCACGCGCCGCCAGACCCTGGCCGACCAGATCGTCGCCGACACGACGGATGTCCTGATGTGGCGCGACGAGGCGCTGATGCTCAATCTCGCGAGCTTCGGGCCCGACGAGCACCAACTGATGATCCAGGCCCGCGTCGAAGGCCTGCGCGACATCCTCGACCTGGACCTCGACGCCTTCCGGCTGCGCGTCGGCCGCGCGGCGCAGGAGCTCAAGGTCGATCCGCCGACGGACCTGACGATCGAGGGTTGGTGGGACCAGGCGAGGACGCTCGAGGACGAGTGAACCGACGGGCTAGGATTGGCCCCGTGAATGCCAACAGCGGCCGCGCCGCATCGAGCCTGGTCGGGATCGCCGCGGCCGTCCTCATCATCGCGCTCGCCATCGTCCCGTTCCTGACCCCGGCCTGGGTCGCCTTCGAGCAGGATCGGGCGAACGTGGCGGCGTGGACCGGGTTCTCGACACCCGAGATCCGAGCGGCGACGGATCCGATCCTGGCGGACCTGGTCCTCGGCGGGACGTTCACGGTCGAGGTCCGCGGTCAGCCCGTCCTCAACGAACGCGAGCGCGGCCACATGGCAGATGTCCGAACGGTCTTTCGGGGCCTGTGGATCGTGGCCGTGGGTGCTGTCATCGTGCTGATCGTCGCGGCCATGCGCGGGGACAGGAGGCGGCACTGGCAAGCCGTGCGGCATAGCGTGGTCGGCCTGGCGCTGGGGATCGGGATCGTCGGCGTCATGGGACTCTTCGCCTTCGACCGGCTGTTCGAGATCTTCCATGAGCTGTTCTTCCCGGCGGGCTCGTATCTGTTCGATCCCGCCACCGACCGACTCGTCCAGCTCTTCCCGTTCCAGTTCTGGCAGGAGACCGCGATCGTCGTCGGGGTCGTCATCATCGTGGCCTCGTTCGTGGTGGCCGCGTTCGCGGGTCGGCGGGCGAGGCGGCGCGTCGCGACACGCGCGGAGCCGGACCGCGCGGCCGTGCCCGCCCCGCCGTCGTGAGCGCACCACCCGCCGTCGGCCTCCTCAGCGTCGAGGCGGCGCTCGAGGCAGTCCTCGCGACCGCGCGTCCCGTATCGACCGAGCGGATCGCGCCGGCTGACGGCCTCGGCCGGGTCGTCGCCGAGCGGGTCACGGCTGCCGTCTCGCTCCCGCCCTGGCCCAACTCCGCGATGGATGGCTACGCGATCCGGGCCGCCGATACGGCAAGCGCGACCGAGGAGGCGCCTGCGGAGCTGCGGGTCGTCGGCGATCTCGCCGCGGGCGCCGCGCCGGAGGTGACGGTCGAGCCGGGGACAGCGGTCCGGATCGCGACGGGCGCACGCCTCCCCGCTGGCGCCGATGCGGTCGTGCAGGTCGAGTGGACGACGCCGGTCGACACTGCGGGCGCCCGGGGCCCGCGCGGGCGCGATGCGACTGGTCCGCCGCCGATGGCCTGTCTCGTCCACCAGCGCGTCGAGGTCGGCGGATCGATCCGTGCAGCGGCCAGCGACCTCGAGGCCGGGACGACCCTGGTCGAGCCGGGGACCGGCCTGACCGCGGCGATGGTCGCGCTGCTGGCCGGCGCCGGGGTCGGGTCGGTCGAGGTGCACCACCGACCTCGGATCGGGGTCCTCGCGACCGGCGACGAGGTCCGGGCGCCGGGCCAGCCGCTCGGCCCGGCCGGGATCCCGGACGCCAACGGGCCGGGTCTGCGGGCCCTGATCACCGCCTCCGGCGGCGAGGCGATCGACCTCGGGATCGCCAGCGACGACCTGGACGACGTCCTCGCGCGTCTGCGTCGCGGGCTCGACGCCGGGGTCGACGCGCTCATCGTGGCGGGCGGCGTCTCGGTCGGTCCGTACGACGTCGTCAAGACTGCGATCGAGACCATCGGGGTGATGGATCTGTGGCGGGTCGCGGTCCAGCCGGGCAAGCCGTTCGCGTTCGGGACGGCCCCGCGGCCCGGTGGCGGCCCGCCCGTCCTGCTCTTCGGCCTGCCCGGCAACCCGGTCTCGTCGGCCGTGACGT
>DASYJV010000205.1:0-2489 GCA_035996105.1 Candidatus Limnocylindrales bacterium
CACCAGGTAGCGCTGTCAGAGCTCTTCGCGAGCTTCCTCCTGAAACTCCTCTACCTGGAACTGTGCTGGCCGGCCGCGGGCGGACGGCAATACTGAAGGCTATGCAGTACGGAATCGTTCTCACCGGTGGGCAGCTGCACGAGCAGGTGGCGCTCGCTCAGGCAGCCGAGCAGGCCGGTTGGGATGGCGTCTTCACCTGGGACGGTATTCACCTGGGCGACGAGATCGCTGTCTACGACCCGTGGGTGCTGCTGGCGGCTTTCGCGGCGGCTACCCAACGCGTCCGGCTCGGCGCGATCATCATGCCGCTGGCTCGCCGGCGGCCATGGAAAGTGGCCCGCGAAGCGGTCACCCTGGATCATCTGTCGAATGGGCGACTGGTGCTGCCGGTCGGCCTCGGGGCGCTGGATGATTCGGGGTGGGGGCGTGTCGGCGAGCCGACGGAGCGTCGGGTACGCGCCGAGCGTTTGGATGAAACGCTCGAGATCCTGGTTGGGTTGTGGAGTGGCGATCCGTTTGGCTACCAGGGGCAGCATTACCAGTTTGCACCGATGGCGTTCAGGCCGACGCCGATCCAATCGCCGCGGATTCCGATCTGGGTCGTCGGTGGCTGGCCGAGCGAGCAGTCGATGGGCCGCGTGCTGCGCTACGACGGACTGATGCCGTATGTACTGCCCAGCAGCGGCCTGGACAATGGCCCGCCGACGATCGCGGCGATACGCGCATGGATTGCTGAAAGACGCAGTCTGGACGGATTTGACATCGTCGTCGAAGGGACGACCCCGGCGGAGGATCCAGCCGCCGCGGCTGAAACGGTAGCGGCGTGGCAGGCGGCCGGGGCGACGTGGTGGATCGAAAGTGACTGGTCAACTTTCGACCCCGATGCGATCCGCCGCCGCATCCAGGGCGGCCCGCCCAAGCGCGAGTAACAGGCTCGCGCACCGAGCTCGAGCGCTGTCTTCGGTGTCGACGGATGACGCGGCCCAGGCGGGCGCCACGGCGCGCTCGAGTGGCTGCACGTTGGGCGGCGCGATAGCGAGGGTTTTGAGGAGTTGCTGACCCAGTGACGACAAGACGACACTCGCGTCGCTTTGCGATCACGCTGCCGGCGGTGATGCGGAATGGGCGAACGCGGAGGCCTCGGCATGGCGCGCGGATCAGGGCCTGTCGGGGCGGCGAGGATCGCATCGATCTGTCCCAGAGCGAGGGCCAAGTCCTCGTCCTGGCCGATGGCGATGATCTGGTCCATCTCGGCGATCGAGGCAAAGTGAGAAGTCATCGTCATCCTGGTCGTGGCGGCCGTGGCGGCGGTGAGGCGAACCTCGATGGACGTGGTCGGCAGGTCGTCGTTCGGCGGTCCGCTGTCGTCGGCAAACACGTCTTCAATCTCGAGTGAGTGGGGGCGGATCGACGGCGATGACTCGCCACCACCCGTGGTACTTCTGACCGTCGGGCCCAGTCATGTAGTAGGTGACGCGACCGCCGGGTGTGAGGTCGTGGTCGACGACTGTCGCGGGGTAGGTCGGTGGTCCCCACTATCGTTCGAGCTGTCGAGGGTCGGCCCAGACCTGCCAGACGCGCGCCGCCCGTGCGTGGAACTCGGACACGATCGTGAGCGTCAGGGCGACAGGGTCGCGATCCACCGCGAGCACGGTCATCGGCTTGCTCAGCGTGCTCTTCATCGACCCTACCACCTACAACCATATGTGGGGTCCACTCCGAGACGACGACCAGACCAACGAGAAACGAGAAACGAGAAACGAGAAACGAGAAACGAGCCACGCCATGACGGCCACGCCCGGCAACGCCAGCAGCACACTCCCCGGCAAGCCGCCAGTCGTCGACCTGGCCACCTGGCAGGCGGCGCGCGACGAGCTGTTGGTCCGCGAGAAGGCGCACACCCGTGAGGGCGACGCGATCGCCGCGGCCCGGCGGCGACTGCCGATGGTCGCGCTCGACGGCGCGGTCGAGGTCACCGGCGTTGACGGGCCGGTCCCGTTCGTCGACCTGTTCCAGGGTCGCGACGAGCTCGTGGTCTACCAGCACATGTGGTACGACGGCGCGCCGTACCAGGGGCAGTGCGAGGGCTGCACCACCACGGCCTGGCACGTGAAGGACGCCGTCTACCTCAACGCCCGGGGCGTCTCGTTCGCCGTCCTGACCTCGGGCCCGTGGGACGAGGTGGCTCCCTACGTCGAGTTCATGGGTTACACCCAGCCCTGGTACTCGGTGCGGGGCGTGGAGGCGCCGGTCGGCGGAGGAATGGGGCACATCGTCTGTTTCCTGCGCGACGGCGACCGCGTGTTCCTCACCTACTCCACGACGGGCCGTGGTAACGAGCCGGTCAACGGGTCCTTGGGCCTGCTCGACATGACGCCCTACGGCCGCGGCGAGGCGTGGGAGGACAACCCCGAGGGCTGGCCCGTGATCGGCGATGTCCGCGAAGGGCACCCGTCCGAGGAGGGCCGCGGCCAGGCCTGCTGGTACTG
>DASYJV010000206.1:0-8799 GCA_035996105.1 Candidatus Limnocylindrales bacterium
CCCGGTCGGCCTCGAACCGTTCGCGCAGCACCGAGACTAGCGACGCGATGGCGTCCGCGGAGAGATCCTCCGTCGAGACGATGTTCTCATGCCACGTGGACAGGTCCTTCCCGCCGTAGCGGTTCGAGACGACGAGCATGCCCAGATGCGCCATCTCCAGCGGCGGGTAGCTCGGGTGGGGCGAGACCATGAGCGAGAGGCCGATCGCCGACTCGCGCAGGAGGGCCGCATAGTCGGCGATCTCCAGCTTGCCGAGCGATCGGACCAGGACGCCGCCACCCAGGTCGATCTCCGGATGCGCCTGGCCGACCGAGACGACCCGCCACTCGGCGGCCCCCGGGTCACTCGTTCGCCATGCCACGAGTCCGTCGATGATGGCCGCGAACGCGTTCCGGGGCGTGTCCGGTCGACCATAGATGACGATCGTCCGGGAGCGACGGACGGCGGGCGAGGTCATCGCGGCGCGGAGTGCCGGGAGCATCCGGGGTTCGAACGTGAACTCCGCCCCGAACGCGATCCCCATGTCATGCAGGTAGTCACGCAGCAGGGCCGTGTTGAAGACAGCGACGGTCTCCCCGGCGTTCGCGTAGGTCGCGCGGGCAAGGACCGACAACGTCGAGGCCGGGTAGAACGCCGGCTCGAAGTCCTGGATGAGGTAGGCGAACCGACCCGGAGCCGCTCCATATGCCGCGGCCTGCCAGCGGCGAACCTGTGCGACCACGTCCGCGGTGGTCCAGAAGCTGGCGACGAAGACATCGTCCGCCCGGACCGAGAGGGGCGCCTCCGGGCCGACCAGCGAGGCGAGCTGGAGCGGGGTCGGCGGATCGTCGCCCGGCTCGACGCGGACGTAGGCGCCGACGCCGTGGTCGACGGCCGGGCCGATCTCGTTGAGCGAGATGATCCGCCGCTCCTCGGAATCCACACCGACCGCCTCGAAGAGGTCGAGCGCGGTCCGGATCCCGCCATAGGTCCGGGCGGCATCGACGGTCGGGACCACGAGGTTGAGCCGGTAGCCGGAGCGCGGCGAGCTCGTCGGCCGCACGTGTCGCAGCAGACCGACGCCGAAGTCGGCGGCCGGTCGCGGCGGCGGTGGGGTGGTGACCTTCGGTGGCCGGGGCGGGCCCAGGACGAACCCGCGCAGACCCTTCGAAAGGGCCCGCAGCCGGGGCGAGGAGCGAAGCCGCGCACCGAGCCCAGCCGTCGCCATTGGGCTACGATACAGGTTCCCACGTACCGCCCATCCCATCGCCCTGTGGGAGAGCGCACCTGCCATGATCGAGACCAACGCGACGCCGTCTCGGCGGGTGACGTTCGCAGCCACACCCGCGGACCCGGCCTCAGCGCCCGGGGACGGGTCGCTGACGGTGGTGCTCGACGCGTCCTGGACGCCGGAGCCAGGCGGCCGGCCCGATGTCGTCTCGATCCGACCCTCTTTCGCGACCGTCCTTGAGCGGCACGACCTCTATGACGAGTCGCTCGTGCTGCTCGACCGCTGGGCTGATGAGGCCGGGCTCGCCGATCTCCTCGTGGTCGAGGGCGTCACCTACTGGTACCGGCTGCGCGAGCCGCTGTGGCACTGGGTCCACGAGCGTCTGCTGTGGCGCTACACGCTCGCCGCGATCGATGCCGAGGGTGCCCGTGACCACGCGACGGTGCCATGGTCGGAGGCGGCCCTGATCGACGTCCTCCGGGCATCGGGATGGACGATCGATGTCGAGGGGAGCCCGCCGGCGCGGCAGCTCGCCATCCCGCGCCGTGAACGGCGGTCGTCGAGCCGGTGGATGCCGTCCGCCGTCCGCCGCCTCGTGCGGCGTGTCGTCCCCAGGCCGGAGCCGGCGGCGGCTGCTGCACGCCGCCACCGCCAGGCCGTCCTCGACCAGCGGTTCGAGCGGTTGTCGCGGCTCGCCGGACCGCGCGTCCTCGTGCTCACCCTGCCCGGCAGCTATCAGCGGATCGGGGCCGGCACCGGCCCGGCCAGCAGGGCGGCTCGGCGCGACCCCAACCTCGGCTCGGTGATCCCCGCGCTTCGGGGCGCCGGCCTCGAGCCGATCGTCATCGGCTGGGGGATGGGCCGGGGACGGGAGGAGGCGGACTGGCCGGTGGTCGAAGCGGATGACCGGCTCCTGCCCGCCTGGTACGTGGCCGCGCACGGCGCTCGTCCTGGCGACGATCTGCGAGCGAGCGAGGCCATCGAAGGCGTCCTGACCCGCCTGGATGCGCTGTCGGCGATCCCCTTCGACCTCGACGGACTCGACCTGGCATCACCCTTGGTGGAGACACTACAGTCCGTCTTCCAGCGCACGATCGACGCCGACGTCCATGAGCTGGCCCGGGTCGAGCGTCTCATCGAGGAGCTCCGTCCCGGCGCGATCCTGACGACGCAGGAGGCGCATCGCACGCCCTGGCTGCTCGCTGGGGCCCGCGCAGGCGTGCCCACCTTCGCCCTCCAGCACGGCGTCCTGTATCCGCGCCATCCCGGCTATGCGGATCGGCGCCACCCCATGCTCCTCCTTCCGTCGCGCACCTTCGTGTTCGGTCCCTACGAGCGTCGTGTCCTCGAGGGACTCGCCTACCGATCGGACGAGCTCGCCGTCTCCGGCTCGCCGCGGCTCGATCTCGATGCCGGCGGGGCCGTCGCGTCGAGCGTCGACGGCGAGCGGTCGGCGGTGCGCGCGGAGCTCGGCGTCGCCGGCGACGACCTCCTCCTGGTGGTCTCGACGGTCCACGTGCCGTTCGTCCAGCGCTCTCACCTGCTGCACATGCTGGACGTCCTGCTCGGCGGTCCGCTGCCCGGCGTCCACGTCGTCTTCAAGCAGCATCCCGGCGAAGAGGACGCGGGACCCTACCGCTCGCTCCTCGAAGGCATCGCCCGCGCGGGTGGCTACGACGCGCCGCCGATGACGGTCGTCAAGGACATCGACCTGTACCGGCTGCTGCGCGCCGCCGATGCGCACCTCGGACAGCTTTCGACCGTCCTCACCGACGCGGTCGTCACCGGTACGCCGAACCTGATCGCGGCCGTCGGGCCGGGCGGCGACATCCTCGGCTATGTGGCGGCCGGCGTCGCGCGGCCGGTCGGTGACATCGCGGAGCTCCGCCAGGCGCTGCGCGACCCGCGACCTCCCGAGCCGTCCTCCCGGCAGGCGTTCCTCGACGACCATTTCCGGGCGGGCGACGCCAGCAGCCGGATCGCGGTCGCGATCCAGACCGCGGTCCGGGAACCGAGCCGGCCGGCGGCCGCCGGTCCGCTGTGATGTTGAAGCGACTAGCGCGTCGGGCGATCCGGGTCGCCCTCGGCAGCGAACGCATCCGAACGGTCGTCGACGCCGAGCTCAGAACGCGCCGCAAGGCGGTGGTGCCGGTGCCGACGCCGCTCGCGGCACGCGAATTCGTCGATCGACATGGGCTGGCGCATCCACTCGATCCGACGCTCCGGGACCGCCTCAAGCCGTCGTGGCGGACGATGCTCGATCCGATCGCCATCGCCCGACCGCCATCCGAAGAGACGCTGCGCGACCGGGCAAGGAAGGCAGCCACGGTCGTCGCCGAGGCGTCGACACTCGTCGGCGCGGCGACCGGCCGGCCGCTTGCCGGCCGCATCCTCGAGGTCGGCTGCTACGACGGCGCGGCGGCCTATCAGCTCGCCAGTCGACCCGGGACCGAGGTCGTGGCCTCGGACCTGGCGCGCTACTACCTGGTCCAACGGCCGGGCTCGTCGACCGATGCCGACCTCGGCCCACAGCAGGCGCTCCTCGACGATATCCGGGAGCGGGCGGGGGTCGTCTCGGGCGCAGCGCCGGGGACCGTGACCTTCGTCGAGGACGACATCACGAGCTCGACGCTGCCGGCGGGTTCGTTCGACGCGATCGTGTCGTTCGAGGTGCTCGAACACGTGGCCGATCCGGACGCCGCCTTCGCCGGGATGGCCCGCCTGCTGCGCCCCGGCGGACTGCTGTACCACGACTACAACCCGTTCTTCAGCATCAACGGCGGGCATTCACCGTGCACCCTCGATTTCGCGTGGGGGCATGCCCGGCTCGATGCCGAGGACTTCGAGCGCTACCTGCGTGAGCTCCGACCGTCCGAGATCGAGCAGGCGCTGCGGTTCTACGGCCAGAACCTCAACCGGATGACCCTCGCCGATCTGCGCGAGGCTGTCACCGGTGCGGGTCTCGAGCTGATCGCGGTGAACCCGTGGTCGGACCGGGCGCTCGTGCCACGTCTGGAGTCCGAGGTCCTCGGCGAGGTACGGCGGTCCTACCCGACGGCGACCATCGAGGACCTGCTGTCGACGTTCGTGTCCATCGTCGCCCGTCGTCCCGGCGGTTCCGACGGGCCGACGCCATCGAGGCCGTGACGCCCGGGCGACGGCCGGAGCCGGTCACGCTCCGACCGGCCACCGCGGATGATGGCGACCTCCTGCTGGGGTGGGCCAACGAACCGTCGACGCGGGCGGCATCGTTTCGGCCCGAGCGGATCGGCGCCGATGCGCATCGTCGCTGGTTCCTCGAGCGTCTCGCCTCGCCATCCGCCCGACTGCTGATCGGCTCAGCGGGGACGACGCCGGTCGGGGTCCTGCGGCTCGAGCGTGACGCCGACGGATCGGTCGAGATCGGGATCTCGGTCGCGGACGCGGTGCGCGGGCGGGGGCTCGGCCGCGAACTCCTCTCAGCTGGCCTGGCTTCGATCCGCGGCGACCCGGCGTTCGCCGGGCGTACGTTGATCGCCCGGGTCCGGGCCGACAACGACGTGTCGATCCATCTCTTCCTGGGCGCCGGCTTCGAGGCCAGGGAGCAGTCGCTCTGCCACGGGATCCCCTGCATCGTCTTGGAGCATTCGGAACCATGACCGAAAGGCGTCATGCCGTGTTCCGCGCCGATGCGTCGACCGCGATCGGCACCGGCCACGTCGTCCGCTGCCTGACCCTCGCCGCGGAGCTCATCGGACGCGGCTGGATCGCGACATTGGCGACGCGCGAGCTTCCACCGGCGCTGACGCCGCTTCTCGCCGAGACGGCTGTCAGGCTGGTCGCGCTCTCCCCCGGGCTCACGACCGAGGACGAACCGGCCCACATCGGCGCGGCCCTGTCCCGACGCGTGGACCTCGTGGTCGTCGATCAGTACGGGATCGGGGCCGATTGGCAGCGAGCTGCCGCAGGTTGGGCCGAACGTCAGCTGGCGGTGGACGACCTGGCCGACCGGTTCCAGGCGGCGGACATCGTGCTGAACCAGAACCTGGGGACCGATGCGTCGCGATACCGGGACCTGGTGGGAGGATCGACACAGGTCCTCACTGGCCCCGCCTACGCCCTCGTGCGTCCTGGGTTCGCGGCTGCCCGGGAACGAAGCCTTGCCCGACGCGCGGCGCATGGCGGCCGGCTCGAACGGATCCTCGTCTTCATGAGCGGGTCGGACCCGAAGGGCGTCACAAGACGGGCCGCCCAGGCTGCCGCCAGCGCAGCCGACGGGTTCGGCGTCGCGGTCGACGTGGTCGTAGGCGGCGGCTACCCGTTCCTCGCTGAACTGCAGGCGTGGGCCACCACCCAGCCATCGGTCGAGCTGCATGTCGAGACTCGGGAGATGGCGGACCTGATGGAACGTGCCGACCTGGCGATCGGTGCCTCCGGATCGGCGAGCTGGGAGCGCTGTACGCTTGGCCTGCCGACCGTCCTGTTGACGCTCGCGGATAACCAGATCGAGGGTGCTCGCGCTCTCGCCGCCGCGGGGGCCGGGGTCGACCTTGGCCCACATGATCGCGTCAAGGACGCCGCCCTGGAGAGTGTCGTGATCGAACTGCGCGACGACCCATCACGCCTGGCCGCGATGTCGGATGCCGCCGCCCGGATCACGGACGGGCTGGGCACGGTCCGGGTCGCGGACGCGCTCGAGCGGCTGTTCCGGGAGCGATCGTGACCGAGGTCGGAGTGAGCACGTTCGCGATCAACGGCCGGCCGATCGGCCCGGGACGACCCGTCTACATCATCGCCGAGATCTCCGCCAACCACGGCCAGGACGAGACCGTGGCCGCCGAGATCGTCCGGGCCGCGGCCGAGGCCGGCGCCGACGCGGTCAAGCTGCAGACGTATACGCCGGACACGATCACGATCGATAGCGACGCCCCGTCGTTCCGATCAGGGAACGGGTCGTTGTGGTCGGGCACGACCCTGTACGAGCTCTACCGCGAGGGCTATATGCCATGGGAGTGGCAGCCGCGGCTCAAGGCGCTCGCCGAGTCGCTCGGGATGGATTGCTTCGCCAGCCCGTTCGACCCGACCGCCGTCGACTTCCTCGCGGCCATGGACGTCCCGGCATTCAAGGTCGCATCGTTCGAGCTCGTCGACCTGCCGCTCATCCGACGGATGGCCGCCACCGGAAAACCGGTGATCATGTCGACCGGGATGGCCACCGAAGCCGAGATCGACGAGGCCGTCGAGGCCGCGCGGTCGGGCGGCGCGACCGAGATCGCGCTCCTCAAATGCACGAGTGCGTACCCGTCGCGACCCGAGGACGTGAACCTCCGGGCGATCACCGCGATGACCGAGCGCTGGGGGCTGCCCGTCGGCCTCTCCGATCACACGATCGGGACGGTCGTCCCCGTCGCCTCGGTGGCGATGGGCGCGTGCATCATCGAGAAGCACATGACGCTGTCCTCCGAGGATGTCACCCTCGACGCGGCCTTCTCCCTCGACCGGGCCGGCTTCCGGACGATGGTCGATGACGTTCGGATCGCCGAGCGCGCCCTTGGCTCGCCCCGGCTGGAGCCGACGGCGGCCGAGGCCGAGAGTCGACGCTTTCGACGGTCGCTCTTCGTTGTCAACGACATCGCGGCGGGTGAGCTGTTGACGGCGGACAATGTGCGCTCGATCCGTCCGGCGGATGGGCTCCACACGCGGCATCTCGAGGAGGTGCTCGGCCGGCGGGCGGCACGCGCCATCGAGCGCGGAACGCCGCTGGCCTGGGAGCTGCTCACGCCGCTCGCCGACTGAACCTCAGGCTCAGCGGACCTGGAACAGCGGGCGGAGCGGCTCGCAATGGAGGCGATCGAGCAGGTCCTCCCGGTCGACCGCCTCGCGCAACATCGGCAGGATCTCGTCATAGGCGCCGAGCAGACGGGCGACGTCGTCATCCGAATGCGCATACGACACGTTGTGCGTCCCGAGGGTGAGGATCCCCCGCTCGAACATCTCCTGGAGATAGAGCGTCTTCAGGTCGAGCGCGGTGTACGGCCCCGCATCCGCGATGTGGAAGAAGCTCCATGCCGGATGCCCGGACACCCGACACAGTCCGTCGACGCCGTGCTCGCGGATCCGCTCGGCGAGACCGTCGAGGATCACCTGGCCTCGACGATGGATCGTGGCGAGCACAGGTTCGCGTTGCATCTTGGTCATGACGGCCTTCGCCGCGGTCAGGGAGAGCGTCTCGCCACCGAAGGTGAAGGAAAAGAAGACGTCCTCCATCAGACGCATGTACTCCCGGCGACCGGCCACGATCGCCAGCGGGAAGCCATTGGCGATGCCCTTGCCGAACGTGGCGAGGTCCGGGATCACGCCGAACAGCTCCTGTGCGCCGCCCATCGCATAGCGGAACCCGGTGATCGTCTCGTCGAACACCAGCAACGCGCCATGGCGCTTGGTCATCTCCTGCACGTCCTCCAGGAAGTCGCCCACCGGCCAGCTGGTGTTCATCGGCTCGAGGATGACCGCCGCGAATTCCCCTGGATGATCGAGGAAGAGCGCCTCCAGCGATGGGGCGTCGTTATAGCCGAACCGGTGAGTCAATGCCTTGGTCGCTGCCGGCACGCCGAGATCGCGGGTCGTGGATCCGATATACCAGTCCTGCCAACCGTGATAGCCGCAGACCGCGACGCGATCGCGCCTGGTGTACGCCCTCGCGACGCGGATCGCGCCCGAGGTCGCATCGGAGCCGTTCTTCCCGAAGCGGACGAGCTCGGCGCATGGCACCAGCTCGACGATCATCTCGGCGACCTCGGTCTCGATCGGATGCGGCAGCGAGAAGGTCACCCCGCGATCAAGCTGCTCCCGAACTGCGGAGTCGACATCGGGGTCGCCGTAGCCGAGCGAGATCGCCAGCAGGCCATTGATGAAGTCGACGTATTCGTTGCCGTCCACGTCCCAGACCCGGCTGCCGGCCCCGCGCTCGATGAACAGCGGCGCCGCCCCGGCCGGGAGCGCCGCGCGCGACTTGGAGAAGGTCTGCGAACCGAGCGGGATCACCGACTCCGCACGGGCGAGCCACTCGAGCGATCTGCGGTAACGCTCGAGCGGGGTCATCCGGCGACCGGGTGTGCATTCACGGCGGCGATCTCCGGGTGGGCATCGAGCAGGCGGTGGACGGCCTCGGCGTCGAACGCGGGGTCCTCCGGGTAGAGTGCCTCGAAGACCCGGCGGACGAACTCGTAGTCCTCCGGATGATCCACCGTCCAGCGCATCGCCGAGCGGTCCACGGCATCCTCGAGCGATCCGCGCCGCAGGTCGCGCCCGCCTTCGTACATGTACGGCGTGACGTGCTCGCGATCCCGCGGCGAGTCCGCCTCGTGCCAGGCTCGCTCCAGCAGCCGGTAGGTGAAGATCTCGGCGTCGAGCCCGTCGGGGTAGGTGCGGTGGAGCGTGTTCGAGCTGTAGTCGTAGCCGCCCGAGCGATGCAGCTCGATGAGTCGATCGAGCAACGCCGGATCGGTCAACGGGCAGTCGCCCGTCAGCCGCATGACGTGCTCCGGATGGGTGCGCGCCGCCGCTCCGTGGAAACGATCGAGCACGTCATCGAGATTGCCGCGGTAGCA
>DASYJV010000207.1:0-2781 GCA_035996105.1 Candidatus Limnocylindrales bacterium
CGACCGTCGCGCATCGGGTCGCGATGACTCCCGTCCCGGGCGTCGCGCGAACCGGGGGCGCCGTCGCGAGGGGCCCCGTCGCGGCCATCACGCCCGGGCCCGACCGGGGTCAGGCCGGCCAGCGCGTGTGAGGCCGTCTGCACGGCGCCGCCAGCCCGTGCCGCGCGGTCGCGTTCGCCCGTGGTCCATCGTTCGCGCGTGGCCGGGCCGGTCGCGGCGGCGCCGTCCCCGGGACGTCGGAGTCGGACCCGCCAGCCACCCTCGCGGACCTCGAGCTCGCCGAGTCCCGTCGCCCCGAGCTTCGCGATGAGGGCCGGCAGCAGCTCGCCGCTCAGGCGGTCGATCGAGGCGTGGTCGGCCGAACGCTCCTCGGGGGTGCGGTCGGGGCGACGACCTGGAACCTGCGGCTCAGGCAACCTCTAGACCTCCTCACGTGCCGGCGGCTCGTCGCGCGACCACGACGGGACCGCAGCCCCGACGGCTCGCCGCCCCGGATCGAGCAGCTCGCGCAGCCGGTCCCCGAGCCCCCGGCCGGCCGCCGACTGAAGCTCCGGCGTCTCGGCCTCAGTGTAGGACCCCAGGGCCCGGTAGCGGCGGTAGCGACTCTCGAGCAGCTGGTCCACGGGCAGCGCGTCGAGGGCGGCCAGTCGCTCGACGACGATCGCCTTGAGCCGTCGAGCAGTCTCGGCCGGGTCGGCCTGGGCTCCCTCGCCGGGTTCGGGGACGACGATGTCCACGACGCCGAGGGCGAGCTGATCGGCCGCGGTCATCTTCATCGCAAGGGCGGCCGTCGGGGCCTCGTCGGCGGTTCGCCACAGGATCGAGGCGCAACCCTCCGGCGAGATGACCGAGTAGACCGCGTTCTCGAGCGCGATGA
Organism: Candidatus Limnocylindrales bacterium; assembly: GCA_035996105.1. Classification (GTDB taxonomy): domain Bacteria; phylum Chloroflexota; class Limnocylindria; order Limnocylindrales; family CSP1-4; genus SPCO01. The sequence continues at coordinate 878 of DASYJV010000207.1, forward strand.
CGACGTCGCCGACGGCGATGGCGAGCGCGCCGCCCGAGCCGCCCTCGCCCGTGATGACGGTCACGATCGGGGTCCGCAGCCGGCTCATCAGCCCGATCGAACGAGCGATCGCCTCGGCGATGCCGCGCTCCTCCGACTCGGGGCCGGGATGGGCGCCCGGGACGTCGACGAAGGTGACGACCGGAAGCCCGAACCGCTCGGCCAGCTCCATGACCCGCATCGCCTTGCGGTAGCCCTCGGGGTGGGGCATCCCGAAATTGCGCCGGATGTTCTCGTCGGTGTCGGCGCCCTTCTGCTGGCCGACGATCGCGACACGGCGGCCGCCCAGCCGGGCGAGACCCGCCACGACGGCAGCGTCATCCCCGAAGAGTCGATCGCCGTGGAGCTCGACGAACCCCTCGGTCATCGCTGCCACGAACTCGAGCGTGTGCGGGCGCCGCAGGTTGCGCGCGAGCTGGACACGGGCCCAGACGGCGTCGCGGGCGCCATCCTCGAGCGGCGCATCGGCGACCGGGATGGGCAGCGGGGCGTCCCCGACGGCACGTTCCCCTACCCGCTCGGCAAGCGTGCTGAGGAACGAGAGCGGTCGGAAGCCGGGCGTCGTCTCGGCGTCGATCGCGGCGGACTCGGGCGCCCCGCCGTCGCGGACCGGGAGCAGTCGAAGCAGCGCGGCCAGCTCGTCGCGGAGTTCGGCGCGCGGGACGACGCGGTCGATGAACCCGTGCTCGAAGAGGAACTCGGAGCGCTGGAAGCCGGGCGGCAGCTCCTGCGCGATCGTCCCGGCGGACACGCGTGAGCCGGCGAAACCGATCAGCGCGTCGGGTTCGGCGACGTTGATGTCGCCAACGGCCGCGAACGAGGCGAAGACCCCGCCGGTGGTCGGGTCCGACAGGACGCTCAGGAACGGGACCCCGCCATCGCGCAGGCGCTCCAGCGCCGCCAGGGTCTTGGCCAGCTGCATGAGGGCGAGCGTCCCCTCCTGCATCCGGGCGCCGCCCGAGGCGCTGACGATGACGAGCGACGTCCGGGACTCGAGGGCGTGCTCCGCGGCGCGGGTGACCTTCTCCCCGACGACCGCGCCCATCGAGCCGCCCATGAACCCGAAGTCCATGATGCAGATGGCGACCGGCACGCCAGCCAGGGCGCCGGTCCCCCAGATCGCAGCGTCGCGCATCCCTGTCGACGTCTGGGCGGCCGCCAGGCGATCCGGGTAGGGCTTCTGGTCGACGAACCCGAGACGGTCGACCGATTGGAGGCCCGCGTCGTGCTCCGTCCAGGTGCCGTGATCGATGAGCTGCTCGAGCCGAGCTGCCGCGGAGAGCCTGAAATGGTGACCGCACGTCGGGCAGACCCGGAGGGCCTTGTCGAGCTGCTTGTTGAACAGCATGGTTTCGCACGACGGGCACTTCGTCCACAGGTCCGCGGGGTAGACGTCGCGGCGTGCCCGGAACGACGGCAGCTTGATCGGCATCAGACGGGCCTCGTCCGGGCGACTTCACGGGCGGCACGGACCATCGGGTTGACGCGCGGCCGATTGCGCCGCCACGCGACATAGGCGGCACCCGCGAGCGACAGCGCCGCGGACGTCAGGGCCGCGCCACCGATGAACAAGGGCCGCCGGCCGCGCCCTAGGGGGAGGGCGGCCCGATCGACCCGCTCTTCGGCATGCTCGGCGGGGTGGATGGGGACGATCGAGTCCTCCGCACCGGCCGCCAGTGGCAGGCGCATCCGGTCCGCGACCTCGCCCAGCCGGGCGGCCAGCGCCTCCTCGAACCTGAACGACGGGTGGAAGCGCGGCAGATCCCGCGCGAGCCGATCAGAGGTCCGGCGGATCAGCTCCGAGGGCTCGCTCGACGACGGCGCCCGATCGGCGCCGCGGGCGTGCGCGGCGAGGAGCGCCTCGA
>DASYJV010000208.1:0-2352 GCA_035996105.1 Candidatus Limnocylindrales bacterium
GTCAGGACCCGCTCGTCGAGGGTCGACCCGGCATCGACCACGATCATGTCGTAGCCGTCGAGCAGGGTGGCCAGGATGCCCTCGACGTGGGCCGAGGTGATCGTCTCGGCCGCCTCCGGGACGGCGGGCGAGGCGAGCACGTGGAGACCGCTGTCGTGACGCATGGCGAAGGTTCGCAGCTGCTCGGGCTCACGCACGAAGGCCTCGTCCCGGACCACGTCGGCGAGGGTCTGTTTCGGATCGAGGTCGAGGAGCGTGGCCACGCCCCCGAACTGGAGTGCGAAGTCCACGAGGATGACCCGATCGGGCCGCCGGGCGACGGCCGCGATGGCGATGTTGGTCGCGACGGTCGTCGTGCCTGCGCCGCCCTTCGGGCTGAAGACCGCCACCGTGCGTCGCGCCCTGGAGAGGGTCAGGCCGTCGGCGGAGACGACCGGTGGAAGGCCCTTCGAGCGCTGGAATCGAAGCAGCAGCGCTTCGACCCTGGCCTCGAGCTCGCGGGCGTCGAACGGTCGGGCCATGACGTCGTCGGCGCCGGCCTCGAGGAACAGGATCCGCTCCTCGACATCGTCGGTCGCGCTGACGCACATGACCGGGACCGACGCCAGCGCCGGGGTCGCCCGGATCTCGCGACAGACATCGACGGCCGACCTGGGACCGCTGGCGATATCGATGATGGCGAGCTGATGCTCGGGAGCCTGGGCGAAGGCCTCATCGGCGTCACCGGTCAGGGTCACCGAATAGCCACGCGCGGACAGGCTGGTCCTGATCGCTTCGCCGGCAGCTGCGTCTGAATCGAAGAGCAGGATGCGGCTGGCGGGCACGAAGTCTCCCCGAGGTTCGATCGGTCGATGGGCAGGGATCGGCGGTGCCAAGAGGATACAACGGCGTCCTCGCGTGCCGACGTGGAGGGGATCCCCCGGCGCTGTCCGGCTGGCCGGCGGCTCCCTCGTGCTAGACTCCGGGTCTGTCCTTTCCGCTCCGTGCCGGTCGACCGTCAGCGGGGCATCCCCATTGGAAGGAGCTTGCGCGAATGCGCCGCTACGAACTCATGCTCGTCATCCGCCCCGACGTGGCGGACGACAAGAGCCAGGCCCTCGTCGACCGCACGACCCGCGGGATCGTCTCGGCGGGCGGGCAGATCGTCAAGGTGGCCCCCTGGGGGCGCCGGCGCCTGGCCTATCCGATCGATCGCCATCGAGAGGGCTCGTATCACATCATCCTGTTCGAGGCGCCCTCGGAGGCGATCGTCGAGCTCGAGCACACCCTCCTGATCACCGAAGAGGTGCTGCGTCACCTGATCACGCGCGTCGACCGCCCGGTCAAGTCGTCGAGCGGCGATGGTGGCGAGCTCGATCGGCTCGATGGCGAGGATCTTCCCTCCGGCCTCGATGAGGACGAGGAAGACATCCCCGACGAATTCATCGACGAGTCCGAGAGCGAGGCGGCCCCGGCCGCCATCGACTGAGGGAGGTCAGCGTCATGGCATTCTGCAAGGTCATGATCATCGGCAATCTCGGGCGCGACCCTGAGATGCGCTACACGCCGACGGGCAAGCCCGTGACCCAGTTCAGCGTGGCGGTCAATCAGAGCACCAAGAACCAGCAGACCGGCGAGTGGGTCGAAGAGACCGACTGGTTCCGCGTCAGCGTCTTCGGCGATCGCGCCGAGCGGGCCGCCGAGCAGCTCCGCAAGGGCAACCGCGTCTTCGTCGAAGGCCGCTTCCGGACCCGCGAGTTCGAGGGCCAGGACGGCCAGAAGCGGACCTCGCTCGACGTGACCGCCGACAACGTCATCAGCCTCGAACGCCGTCCTCGTGAGGACGAGGCCGGCTTCACCGGTGCTCCCGTCGGGGCCGGTGCGGTCAGTGCGGCCGGCCCTTCCGGCGCCACCGGAGGCTTCTCGGGTGGCGGCGGTGGCGCGCGCCCACCGGCCGACGACACCGATCTCGACGACCTTCCCTTCTGATCCAGGAGATCCGTACCCATGCCTCCCCCCGTTCGTTCCAAGAAGCGCGATGACTTCTATCGCGATCGACGCCGTCGAAAGGTCTGCGCCTTCTGCGCCGACAAGACCGAGCAGATCGACTACAAGGAGGTCAACCGCCTCCGCCGCTACCTCTCGGAGCGGGCCAAGATCGAGCCGCGACGAAAGACCGGGACATGCGCCGGCCATCAGCGCGAGCTGGCGGTCGCCCTCAAGCGTGCCCGCCACGTCGCCCTGCTCCCGTACGCCCCCCAGCACCTTCGACCCTGAGCCGCGCTCGCGGCTCCTGAGGTGCGCGGGATAAGCGACGCCCTGAGCGAGAGGATCTGACCGGTATGGACATCCTCGTCCTGGTCGGTGCCTTTC
>DASYJV010000209.1:0-6019 GCA_035996105.1 Candidatus Limnocylindrales bacterium
GGTCCGATGGCCTCCGTGCCTGATCCCATGGCCGGCGGCCATGACCCGACCGGCGGGTCGATGCGTCCGTCGCCCCAGACCTCCGGGCCGCAGAAGAACGCGTGCTGTCGCGGGCCCGGGAGCACGCTGGCATCGGTCCGCCAGGCGTCGAGCGTCCGGGCCAGCCAGTCGTCGATCTCGCGGAACTCGGTCCAGCGCTCGAACGGCCAGCCCGCCTCCACGCAGATCCGCACGAGCGATCGCTTGGCCCACACGACGTCGCTGTAGCCGGCCGCGTAGCGGTCGCTCTCGCCATCGCCGATGAAGGCCACGGCACGACCGCCCGCCTGGTGGGCCAGCACCCGGTTGCGCTTGCAGGTCCCACACACGAGACAGGTCGGGTGGCCATTCGGGAACCTGATCGTGGCGCGTCGACCGTGGAACGTGGTTCGCGCGGTGACGACGGGCAACTCGGGGACGCCAAGGGCCGCCAATGCCGGCTCGATGAAGAACCCGAAGCCGTCCGAGACGATCTCCACGGGGATCCCGGCCGCTTGCGCCCGCCGGACGAGCGGCACGAAGCCGGCATCGTGTGGCTGGGCGGCCGCGGTCGCCAGCAGGTCCGACGCCGGGGTGTCGATGAGCGCCATCTCGAGCTCCATCAGCCGGCGCGAGCCCGACAGCCCGGCATCGTACTCGGCGACTTCCGCCTCCCATGTCTCGGTCCGCTCCAGGTGCTCGGCCATGATCGTGTCGGAGACGTCGGTCAGGGCGACGGTCCCGTCGTAATCGACAAGGATGGCCAGCGGCGGATCGCCCGGGAGCAACGGTGGAACGGGCGGTGCCGTGCCATCCGGCCCGGTCACCGGGCGAGGCCACCAAGGGCACGCATGCTGCCGCCTCCCGGCCACGAGCCGCGTCGCAGCAACGCCACACCGGCGAGGATGACCGCGCCACCGACGATCTGGATCGGGCGGATCGGCTCCCCGAGGAAGACCGCTGCCAGCGCGACGGCCAGGGCGGGGACCAGGAACTGGAACGCCGTGACGCGGGTGGGTCCCAGCAGCTTCACGCCGTGGAACACGATGACGTTGGCGAACCCGGCGGCGAGCGTCCCGGAGTAGATGATCGCGAGCACGACCGGCGGTCCGAACCCCGACAGGTCCGCGGTGAGCAGCTGCGCGATCCCGAGCGGGGCCATGAACACGGTGCCGGCGAGGATCGCCCAGGTCGTCGTGACCAGCGGTGAGTGCCGGCGCAGGATCGAGGACCCGAAGACCGTGTAGACCGACCAGCAGCCGGCGGCCAGCAGGGTCAGCACGTCACCGAACAGCGAGGCGCCAAGGTTCAGTCCCTGGCCCGCGACGATGACCAGCCCCACCCCGGCGAACGACACGAACGAGCCGATGATCTTGACCGAGTTCGGCGTGTCCGCTCCGGTCGCCATCGCCAGCAGCGCCGTCATCACCGGAGTCGCCGCGATGAGCAGCGCCGAATCACCGGCCGGGATCGTCTGGAGCGCCACCGGCCAGAGGATCTGGTAGCAGCCGAACCCGATGACCCCGAGCAGGAGGATCGGGACGACGTCGCCCTTTGGCAGCCGGATCGCGCCCTCGCGCCAGCGCAGCAGGACGAGCAGCGTGGCCGCCGCGATGCAGTAGCGCAGGAAGGTGAACCCGATCGGCGGAAGGATCCCGATCGCGCCCTTGACCACGATGAAGTTGCCGGACCAGAAGACCATGACGATGAGGACCGCGATCTCGGCGGTCCACCGGTCCCGGTGGGTCGTGGCGGGCAGGGTCGACCGGGAAACGCGGCCGGACACCGCGACGCCCGCCGGGTCGGCGGGCGTCTCGCTGGGTTCGAGCGTTGGCTCGATGCCGATCAGACGCCTTCGCGATCGAGCTCGAGGATCTCCTCGTCGTCTTCCTCGGTGACCTTGAGCCAGACGAAGAGTCCGGCGAGGACGGCGAGCGGGATGACGATGAGCGCCCCAAGGGTGATCCCGAGGGCGACGGCGACGGTCTTGAGTGCCTTCATGGCTGCCTCCTATTTCGACTGGCGGATGGATGACGCCTGGGTCGCCCCCTGACCACCCTCCGAATCCCGCAGGGCGGGACCGCGGGCGATCATGTCAGCGATGTCGTCGCGAGTGAACTCGGCCAGCTCGTGCCGGGCGCCCGCGGCGCTGCTCATGAGCAATCGGAGCACGAACGCGCCGTCCTGCTCGAAGAAGAAGACGTCGCGTGGCTTCTGGTCGTCCATGTAGCGGCCGATGACCCGGAACGCAGCCTCGTATGGACCCGTGTATCGGACGGCCGAGTTGGGGCCGCCGCGTCGGGCGCCGGCCTCCTCCATGAAGCGCGAGATGTCGTCATCGAGGAAGGTGAGCGTCTCTTTCATCTGCGCCCCGGCCGAGTCGGACCAGGTGCCCTCGGTGGTGCCCGAGATGACCAGGCCCTGGACGATGAAGCCGTCTGGCGCCTCGAGGAGCAGGACGTCCTTCATGCCACGCTGGTCGAGGAACGCGCCGATCGAACGGAACACTTCCTCGAAGTCCTGGCGGGCGCTGCCCTCGTAGATGCGCATCTGGGTGGGCCCCTTCCTGGGTCAGGATCCGATCATCGGGTCGCCCGAGTGTAACGAGCCCTCCGGCGAGCGGCAAGACAGACCGGCCGGTCCGGCGGCGTCGCAACGTCCGGATCAGCCGCCCCCGATGGCGGCCGCCAGCTCGCCCGCGATGCGGGCATCGTTGACGATCAGCGCCGTATTCGCGCGCAGCGAGGCGCCATCGGTCAGGACCGCGATCCTGGCCAGCAGCCAGGGCGTCAGCGCCGGCCCACCGACGCCGGCGTCGGCCGCATCCGAGACGGCTCGGTCGACGACCGCCCGCGCGAGGTCGTCGTCAAGTGCGTCCGCCGCGGGGACCGGCACGCAGACCAGGATCCCGGCACCCAGACCCAGCGCGAGATGGGTCGACACCATGCGCGCCGCAGCGGCGACATCGGGGACCGACGCCGGGGCAGCGATGCCGGCCGACCGCGCATAGAACGCCGGCAGGTCCGACTGGCCGATCGCGACGACCGGGACGCCGCGCGTCTCGAGGTACTCGAGGGTGGCCCTGACGTCCAGGATGGCCTTGGGCCCCGCGCACACGACGGCCACCGGCGTCCGGCCGAGCTCCTCGAGATCCGACGAGATGTCGAAGGTCGGCGATCCGCCGCCGAGCGCACCGCGGTGGACGCCGCCGATGCCACCGGTCGCGAAGACCCGGATCCCGGCCGCGTGGGCCGCGATCATCGTCGCCGACACGGTCGTCGCCGCCCAGCCGCCGTCCCCGAGCGCGATCGCCAGACTGGGCCGCGCCGCCTTGCGCACCGAACCGGCGGGGGCGGTGGCCAATGACGTCAGCGCCGCCTCGTCGAGCCCGACGAGAAGCCGACCGGCGTGGATGGCCACGGTCGCCGGGATCGCGCCGGCCGCCCGCACGGCCGCTTCCGAGGCGTTGGCGACCTCGAGGTTCTGCGGGTGGGGCAGGCCGTGGCTGATCAGGGTCGATTCGAGGGCGACGACGGGGCGGCCCTCGGCCAGCGCGGTCGCGACCTCCGGGCTGATGGCGAGACGATCGCGAAGCATCGGTGGCCGAGGGCTAGCCGAGCGCCAGCTCGGGGCGCGGCATCGACAGCTGTCGGGCGGCCGCTCGATGGCCTGTCACGGCCGCCCGCTGGAGCGAGGCCGGCAGGGACTGGCCGGCGGCGCGGGCCGTGAACCAGCCGACGACGAAGCCGGCGTCGAAGGCGTCGCCGGCGCCGGTCGTATCGGTGGCGCTGAGGTGCTCGGTCGCCACCTCGAACCGGGTCCGATCCGCCCCGAGGCGGGTCAGGACGGTCGCGCCCTTCGCGCCGCGCTTGACGACCGCGGTCGATGCGTACTCGAGCAATCCCTCGACTGGTCGCCCACCCAGGAGCGCCTCGGCCTCCGCTGCGGTGGCGAACAGGAGGTCAGGCGCGATCTGGCCGATCAGCTCGCGGGCCGCCCGACGACCACCGGCCAGCAACGGGCCGATGGAGGCGAGATCGACGCTCACCGCGGCGCCAGCGTCCCGGGCCAGCGCGATCGCCCGGCTGCCGGCCGCACCGAGCGGGTCGCCAAGGAGCGAGTAGACCGGGAGGTGGAGCGCATCGGCGCCCGCGAACCAGGCGGCCCGCAGCACGTCGGGCTCGAGCAGGTCCGCTGCGCCACGATCCGCCACGAAGCTGCGCTCCCCGCCCGGCGCGACGAACACCCCGATCCGCCCGGTCCGGGCGCCGGCGATCCGCGAGACCCGGGGCGTGACGCCGTCAGCCTTCAGCGCGTCGACGAGCGCCCGACCCGCCGCGTCCCGGCCCACCGCGGCGATCAGGCTGGAACGAGCGCCGAGGCGGGCGATCCAGCGCGCGGTGCTGGCCGCGGAGCCGCCCTGGACCAGCGACACGCGACCGGGGACATCGGTCCCCCTCTCCAGCGGTCTCGCGGGTACCAGCACGACGTCGAGCATGAGGTCGCCGAGGACGACGATGGTGGGCGGTCCGGGCGAGCCGGGCCGGCGCGGTCGGCCTGGGCGTGACGGCCGCAAGGTCCGCCCCGGACGCCGTGGCCGACCGGGATGCGGGATGGGAGGCATGGACGGAGGATAGCCGGGCCACGACCTACAATGGCCCGGACCAGGGACAGCACGGAGTGCGCTCGAATGACTGTCGCCACCGACCTCGACCAGCTCGCCATCGACACGATCCGGACGCTCTCGATCGATGCGGTCCAGAAGGCGAACTCCGGCCACCCGGGCGCGCCGATGGGCGCGGCGCCGATGGCGTACGTGCTCTGGACGCGGTTCCTGCGCCACGCGCCGACGCACCCCGACTGGCCCGATCGCGACCGGTTCGTGCTGAGTGCCGGTCACGCCAGCATGCTGCTCTACTCGCTCCTCCACCTGACCGGCTACGACGTCTCGCTCCAGGACATCGAGTCCTTCCGGCAATGGGGCAGCATCACGCCCGGCCACCCGGAGTACGGGCTGACCCCCGGCGTCGAGGCGACCACCGGACCACTCGGCCAGGGTTTCGCGAACGCGGTCGGGATGGCCATCGCGGAGCGGCGGCTCGGGGCCGAGTTCAACCGCCCCGGCGGCTCGATCGTGGATCACCGGACCTTTGCGCTCGCCTCCGACGGCGACCTGCAGGAGGGCATCTCGTCCGAGGCGGCCAGCCTGGCCGGCCACCTCCGACTCGGCAAGCTCACCGTCCTGTACGACGACAACGGCATCCAGCTGGATGGCCCGACGTCGATGGCCTGGTCGGAGGATGTCCCCAAGCGCTTCGATGCCTATGGCTGGCACACGCAGCGCGTCCCCGATGGCAACGACCTGCGCGCGATCGAGACGGCGATCGCGACGGCACTCGAGGACGAGCGCCCGAGCCTGATCGCCGTCCGGACGCACATCGGCTTCGGCAGCCCGAACAAGCACGACAGCCAGAAGGCGCACGGGTCACCGCTCGGTCCCGACGAGGTCCGCCTGACCAAGGAGGCATACGGCTGGGATCCGGATCGCTCCTTCTATGTGCCCGCTCCGGCGCGCGACCACTTCCGGGCGGCGATCGGATCCGGCGAGAAGCTGGTCGCCGAGTGGCGGGACCGGTTCCACGCCTACCGTGACGAGGATCCGACCGCGGCGGCCGAGTTCGAGCGACGGGTGACCCGGGCCGGCTTGCCGGATGGCTGGGACGCCGACCTCAAGACGTACGAGGCCGGCACCGAGATCGCGACCCGCAACGCGAGCCAGGAGGCGATCCAGGCGCTTGCCCCGCGGCTCCCCGGCCTGTTCGGCGGCGCCGCGGATCTCTCGGAATCCAACCTCACGGATATCAAGGGCGAGCCGAACTTCAGCCCCGAGGAAGCCGGCCGCAACCTGCGCTTCGGCGTCCGCGAGCACGGGATGGGCGGGATCACCAACGGCATCGCCTATCACGCCGGCTTCCTGCCCTATTGCGCGACCTTCCTGACG
>DASYJV010000210.1:0-5757 GCA_035996105.1 Candidatus Limnocylindrales bacterium
ACCTCATCGATCTTCGAGCGCGGATCCAGCTGCTTGGCCAGATCGGGCTCGCGCTCGGCGCCGTCGCACTCGGGATCTCGATCGATTTCATCGCCAACCCGCTGGGTGGACCGGTCATCCGGTTCCCGGCGGGCCCGATCGCGGCCGGGCTCACGATCTTCTGGATCGTCGGGATGATCAACAGCATCAACTGGATCGATGGCCTCGATGGCCTGTCCTCCGGTGTCGCGTTCATCGCGGCGGTAACGCTCGGCCTGATCAGCCTGACGACCGACGTCCGCCAGCCGCTCATCGCCGTCCTGTGCTTCGCCCTCGCCGGAGCGTTGCTCGGGTTCCTGCGCTGGAACTTCCATCCCGCCTCGATCTTCACCGGGACCAGCGGCGTCCAGTTCGTGGGCTACACGCTGGCCGTGCTGGCGATCCTCGGGACGGCGAAGGTCGCGGTCGCGCTGCTCGTGCTCGGCGTCCCGATCATCGACACGTTCTGGATCATCGTGCGCAGGCTCTCCCAGCGGCGCTCACCGTTCACCCCTGATCGGTCCCACATCCACCACCGGCTGCTCGACCTGGGGCTGAGCCATCGCCAGACGGTCCTGACGATCTATGGGATCTGCCTGGGGCTCGCCGTGCTCTCGATGCTCCTGTCGGGGGTCACGCAGCTGTATGCCTTTCTCGGGATCTTCGTCGCGTTCGGCCTCGTCCTGTTCCTGCCCACACGCGGCGACTTCGACCGGCCCGATGAGCTCGAGGCCGAGGCATACGAGCCGCATCCCCGTTCGCCGATGCCGCCCGACTGAGCCGGTCCGCCGCTGGCGCCTCTTGAGGCGGGTGCTAGCATCGGGGCGATAGCCGTGCGTGGGGGCGCCGGCGGGACGCGGGGGAATGGATGCACGAGGCAGGGTTCGTCATTGTCTGATCCCACCGAGGACGCGCGAGGCGCGGCCCCGGCCGCAGGCGCCGCCGCCCAGCGGATCTCACGCGTGGCAGCCACGTTCTACGAGATCCCGCGGTCCGGCACGCCGCTGACGAACGCCACGCATCGGAGCGTGGCCACGGGTCGACGACCCACCGTGGAGCTCGGTCTGGCGGCCGTGTCGGTCGCGGTGCTGGGCCTGGCGGTCGTGCTCAACTGGCCGCAGGGCCCGTTGGATCACACCGCTGGCAGCGGCCCCGCAGTCGTCATCGCGACCCCGACTCCGGCGCCCATCTCCACCGCGACCCCCTCGACCGCGACGCCATCGACGCCATCGACGCCCGCGCCGACCCCCGTCGCGAGCCCCACCGGGATGGTCGCCGGGGAGACGGACGTGCCGAGCTTCGCCCCGACCGAAGGTCCGCCGTCCCCGAGCCCCAGCCCGACGCCGGTCGCCGCCACCACGCGGCCAAGCGCAGCACCGACACCCGCGCCGACCCATCGGCCAAGGCCGACCCCGAGCCCGACCCCAAGCGCGACCCCCTCCCCGACGCCGACCCCCTCCCCGACCCCACCCCGCGGCACGGCCGCACCGACGCCGACGCCGACGCCGACCCCGACCCCGACCCCGACCCCGACGCCGACCCCCGACCCGACGGCAAGCCCCACGCCGCAGCCGGCGACGCCGGCCCCGCCACCGGTCCAGACCGCGACGCCCGACCCGACCCCCGCGCCGTGACCCTCGAACGGTCTCGGGACGGTGCCGGATGCTATACTCCCGGCGCCGTAACAGGTCGCCCATGATCGAGCCCGGCCGAGGGATCGGATATCTCGTCCTCTTCTCGGAGATCGGCGTCTCACTCCTGGTTACGACACTGGTCGGTGTGCTCGTCGGCTATTCGGTCGACAAGCAGCTCGGGACCCTCCCGTTGTTCCTGATCGTCGGCTTTCTCGCCGGTGCCGGGGCCGGGACCCTCATGATCGTCAGATTGATCGGCCGGTTCCTGAGGACACTCGACTAAGCCGGTCCTTCGACGACCGGCGATGGAGGATCCGAGCGCGGCGTCCAGCCGCGCTCCTGTGTGTGGAGCAAGTGTGTCGAGCGAGCAGGTCGTGACCACAGAGCCCGGAGACCCCCAGGGCGCCGCGCCGCCCAAGCGGTCGATGCGCAACCGCTGGCTCCTCCTGCTCGTGGCCGTGATCGTCATAGACATCGCCGCGATGTTCGCCTTCCCGCCCTTCCCCAAGGGCGGCCAGCCGGGCGACGCATGTCCGTTCCCGGCCTGCTTCATCGAGAGTTCGCTCGAGTTCCCCGCCGTCCACACCGTGATCGACTTCGCGCCGGATACCGCGCCGGCGGCGACCGACCTGATCACGCTCCACCCGAGCATCAGCTCGACGCTCCTGACGATGTGGATCGTGATGGCCATCGTGCTCGTCGGCGCCATCCTCATGACCCGCGGCGGCACGCTCGTGCCGGGCCGCGCCCAGAACATCTTCGAGACCATCTACGAGTTCCTGAGCGACTTCGGGATCGGCCTGGCCGGACCGCCCGCCCGCCCGTACATCCCGATCTTCGTGGGCACCTTCCTGCTGATCCTGTTCGACAACTGGATCGGGCTGGTTCCGCCGGTCGGCAAGGTCGACTTCCTGCGGGCGCCATCGAGCGACGTGAACATCACCATCGGCATGGCGCTGGTCAGCTTCCTGATCTTCCAGACCGAGGGGTTCCGTCACCTCGGCGTGGGCGGCTACCTCGGCAAGTTCTTCCCGGTGTACGAATTCAGGAACGGGATCGGCGCGGGCATCATCGCCATGTTCGTCGGCCTCATCGAGCTCATGCTCGAGTTCGTCAAGCCGGTCACGCTCTCGATGCGGCTCTTCGGCAATATCTACGGCGGGGAGGTCGCCCTGGGCGTCATCACCTCGTTGACCATCGCGATCTTTCCGATCGGCCTGCTCCTTCTCGACGGCATGCTCAACGCCATCCAGGCCCTCATCTTCAGCGTCCTGACGCTCGTCTTCATCACCCTGGCCATCGAGGGGCACGGACACGAGGAGGGTCAGATCGCCGCGGAGGCGATCGATGCCGTCGACGGCGAGGGCCATCGACTCCAGCCAGCCACCTGAACGAGGCGCCAAAAGGCGTCATCCACACGGTCCCAATGATCCCGGGCATGATGCTCGGGAAGGTAGGAGGAAGTCTCGAATGGAACACATCGGCGCCGGCCTTGCCGCCCTCGGGGTCTTCGGCCCCGGCATCGGCATCGGCATCCTCGCCGGCCTGTCCGCCCAGGCGATCGGTCGCAACCCCGACGCCGCCGGTCAGATCCGTGGAATCGCCATCATCCTGGCGGCCTTCGCGGAAGGCCTCGGCGTGCTGGCCATCGTCGTCGGCCTGCTCGCGATCTTCATCAAGTAGCCGGACGGCACGGAGCGCATCGTGGACATCCTCGCCGTCGCCATCGGCGCCGGGCATGAGGTCGTGCGGCTGACCGTCGACGAGGCGAAGTTCCAGGTCAACCTGTTCCAGGTCATCATCGCGGCGGCCAACTTCGCGGTGTTCCTGGTCCTGATCTGGGTCTTCGCGTTCAAACCGGTCTCGCGGATGCTTGCCGACCGGAAGGCGCGCATCGAACAGGGGCTCAAGGACGCCGAACAGGCGCGACGCGATCGTGAGCACGCGGAGGCGGAGCGCGTCGCCACGCTGGGCGAGGCGCGCCGCGAGGCGAACGAGATCCTCGCGCGCGCCCAGAAGATCGCCCAGGAGACCCGTGACGCGGATATCGCCGCGACGCGCGAGGAGCTCGAGCGGCTGCGGGCCCGTGCCCTCGCGGAGATCGAAGCCGAGAAGACCCGCGCGATCTCGGACGTCCGGGCGGAGGTCGCCGATCTGGCCCTGCGCGCGGCCGGCAAGGTGGTCGGCGAGACGATGACCGACGAGCGGCAGCGTCGCCTGGTGGAGGAGTTCCTCGAGAGCGCCGCCGCGGACGGGTCCAGGAACTGATGGCACGCGTCGAGACGACGATCCGCCGCTACGCCGAAGCCGCCTTCGAGGTCGCCGATCGCGACGATACGATCGCGAGGTGGCGCGAGGAGCTGGACAAGGCAGCCTCGATCGCGTCCGACGATCGCGTCGCACGGATCCTCGCCAATCCGGCACTCCCACTCGAAGCGCGGCGGGAGATGGCTGGCAAGATCTTCGGCAAGGTCGTCAGCCCACCGGTGCTCAACCTCATCACGCTCATGATCCGTCGTGGCCGTATCCACGGACTGCCGCGGCTTGCCGCAGAGTTCCGCCGGCTCGACAACGCCCGCCAGGGCATCACCCTGGCGACCGCCACGAGCGCGGCCCCACTCACCAAGGGCGAGGTCGAGGCCCTGACCAAGCGCATGGAACAGTTCACCGGCGGTCGCATCGAGCTCGAGGTCCAGGTCGATCCCAGCCTGCTGGGCGGCGTGGTCGTGCGGCTCGGCGACCAGCTGATCGACGGAAGCGTCCGAGGCCGCCTCGAGCGACTGCGGAACCAGCTCGTTTCGGGCGCCCTCTAGGAGATCTGACAGCGATGGCCATTCGTTCCGACGAGATCACCAGCATCATCAAGTCCGCGATCGACGCGTTCGATCCGGGCATCGAGACCCGAAGCGTGGGGACGGTCGTCGAGGTCGGCGACGGGATCGCCCAGATCTACGGCCTGTCCGGCGCGCTGGCGTCCGAGCTCCTCGAATTCCCCGATGGCTTGATGGGGATGGCGCTCAACCTCGAGGAAGAGACGGTCGGCGCGGTCATCCTCGGCAACGCCACCGCGATCAAGGAAGGCGACACGGTCAAGACCACCGGTCGTGTCGTCGAGGTCCCGGTCGGTGCCGGGCTGCTCGGACGCGTCGTCGATCCGCTCGGTCGCCCGCTCGATGACAAGGGGCCGATCGCCTCGACGAAGAACCGGCCGGTCGAACGCATCGCGCCGGGCGTCATCGTCCGCAAGTCAGTCGACACGCCGGTCCAGACCGGCATCAAGGCGATCGACGCGCTGATCCCGATCGGTCGCGGCCAGCGCGAGCTGATCATCGGCGATCGCCAGACGGGAAAGACCGCGATCACCCTCGACACGATCATCAACCAGAAGGGCAAGGGGCTGGTCTGCATCTACGTCGCCATCGGCCAGAAGCTGTCGACGGTCGCGAACACCGTCGCGATCCTCGAGCAATACGGTGCGATGGAGTACACCATCGTCGTCGTCGCCGGCGCCGAAGACCCCGCTCCGCTCCAATACCTCGCCCCGTATTCGGGTGTGGCCATGGCCGAGGAGGTCATGGAGGAAGGCGTCGAGGTCCCCGGACAGGGGCTGGTCAAGGACGCGCTGTGCATCTACGACGACCTGTCCAAGCACGCCTGGGCGTATCGCGAGATGGCGCTGCTGCTCCGCCGGCCGCCCGGACGCGAGGCGTATCCCGGCGACGTCTTCTACCTGCACAGCCGGCTGCTCGAGCGAGCCGCCCGCATGAACGACGAGAACGGCGGCGGATCGATCACCGCGCTGCCGATCGTCGAGACCCAGGCGGGCGATGTCTCCGCCTACATCCCGACCAACATCATCTCCATCACCGACGGCCAGATCTTCCTCGAGACCGACCTGTTCAATGCCGGCCAGCGCCCGGCCTTGAACATCGGCATCTCGGTATCGCGTGTCGGCTCGGCGGCCCAGACCAAGGCGATGAAGAAGGTGGCAGGCCCCCTCAAGCTCGACCTCGCGCAGTACCGCGCGCTCGCCGCGTTCGCGCAGTTCGCGTCGGACCTCGACAAGGCGACGCGCGACCAGCTGACCCGAGGCGAGAAGCTCTCC
>DASYJV010000211.1:0-5271 GCA_035996105.1 Candidatus Limnocylindrales bacterium
CGAACACGTCGATCCGACCGTGCGCCACGATCCGCAGCCCGGCCTGCGCCTCGAACGCCGACCGAATCCGGTCGTCGCGGAACCAGACGCACTGGAGCTGGTTGCGGTCGTCCTTCAGCGCGAAATAGGCGTGGCCCGCAGACGAGATCGTCACGCGGCCGATCTCGCCCTCGATCCACAGGTCGGACAGCCGTGGGTCGGCCCGGACCGCGCCGCGGATCGACCGCGTGACCTCGCTGACACCGAGGATGCGGACGCCGAACGTGCCCGGCGCGGCGGCTGCGGCCGGCGATGTCGCGGCGCTACCCGAGACGGGCGTCACTGGCCGGATCGGTGTGGCGGGTGGGCCGCCCGGCCCGACCGGACGCAGTCGATCGTTCCCCTCGCCCGGATCGCCGGGGATCGCATCCCAGCTGGGGAGCGCCCAATCGGGCGGATCGGAGCTGGTCATCTCGGCCGTTCGACCTTCGTCCCGTCAGATCCGGGTCTGGTATTCCCCGGTCCGGGTGTCGATCCGGATCGTGTCCCCGGGCTCGACGAAGATCGGGACCGTGACGACGAGACCCGTCTCGGTGGTGGCGGGCTTGCGTGCCCCCGACTGCGTGTCGCCGGCGAACCCTGGTTCGGTCTCGACCACCTTCAGGTCGACCGTGATCGGCAGCTCGACACCGATCGTCTCGCCCTGGTAGCTCGTCCGATCGACGCTCATCCCATCCTTCAGGTACTGGGCCGCCTCGCCGAGCCGCTCCGAGGTCAGGACGAACTGGTCATACGTGTCGTTGTCCATGAAGTGGAAGTCGTCACCGTCGCGGTAGAGGAACTGGACGCGGCGCTTCTCCATCGAGGCGCGCGGCCACTTGGTCCCGGCCTGGAAGGAACGCTCGACCGTCTGGCCGCGCTTGATGTTGCGCAGGGTGATGCGGACCTGCGCCGATCCGCGGCCCATCTTGATGTGGTGGTAGTCGAGGATCTGCCAGAGCTCGCCATCGAGCTCGATGGCGACGCCCTTCTTCAGTTCGCCGGTGCTGATCATGCGGTGGGGCTCCGCCTGTGATGTGGGTCGAGGCTCGATCGTAGCAGAGGCCCGACGATCGGCCGCGTCAGGCTGGGACGCCGGTCAGCCGCCGACGACGAGGACCTCGCGCGGGAACCTGGTCAGGCGCTCGACCCGTCCGGCAGCGGCGTCGAAGACGATGAGGTCCTCGATCCGGACGCCGATCTCGTCCTCCAGGTAGATCCCGGGCTCCACTGAGAAGACGGTCGGGCTGGGCAGTGGCACATCCGAGGCGAAGCGCCCCAGCGAGGGCGCCTCGTGGGTCGCGAGGCCGATGCCGTGCCCCGTCCCGTGCCCGAATCGCGGGCCATATCCGGCGGCGACGATCACCTCCCGGGCCACGCCGTCGATCGCCCTGCCGCTCGGGAGTGGCGGCCGCGGGTCGGGCCGTGTCACCGCTTCCTCGAGTGTCGCGATCGCCGCCGCCTGGGCGCGCGCCACGACCTCGTGGACCGCGAGGTCGCGGGGCTCGGGCTCGCCGACGAAGAGCGTGCGGGTCATATCGCTGCGGTAGCCGGCGACCTGCGCACCGAAGTCGAACAGGAGGACGCTCCCCTCGATGACCGGCCGATCGCCCGGCGCACCGTGGGGCAAGGCGGCCTGCGGCCCGGCCAGGCAGGCGACGTCGAAGGCGAGCGCCTCCGCGCCGTGCGTCCGCATCAGCCATTCGAGACGCAGCGCGAGGTCGACCTCGGTGATCCCTGGACGGATCTCCGGGAGGAGTGCGGCAAGCGCGCGGTCACCGACGGCGCAGGCAGCGGCGATCCGCTCGATCTCGGCGGGCTCCTTGATGGCCCGATCGGCCTCCACCCAGCCTTCGACCGGGACGAGCTCCACGTCCGGAGCGGAAGCGGCCAGGCGCTCCCAGACCGCGTGCGGCACGAACCCGGCCTCGACTGCCACCCGGCGCGCTCCGACCGACGCCACGAGCTCGGGCCAGTGCGTGGGCAGGTCGCGCTGCGTCTCGACGAGTCGGGCGTCGGGCGCTTCGCGGCGAGCCTGGATCGTGTAGCGCGAATCGGCCAGGACGGCGAGCTCCGTGGCGCCGACCAGGAACTGTCCGGAGCTGCCGGCGGCCTTCTCCTCGCCCTCGGCAAGCGAGAACCCGGTCAGATACCGCATGTGCTCGGGCCGTACGCCGAAATAGGCGTCGATGCCCGCCCCTTCGAACCGGGCGCGGAGGCGAGCCAGCCGGTCGGGCCGGGCGGCCCGGTCCGCCGCCGTCCAGTTCGCGAGGTCGGCAGCGCTCGGCGGGGCCGCGAAGTCGGCGGGCACGGGCCAGCCGCTGCTGCGGGGAGCCCGCCTCACTTCTTCAGATACTTCTTGATATTGGCCTGGTGTTCCTTGTTGGTCTTGGCGAACGCGCTCGTCCCGCTGCCATCGCCCTTGGCGAGGAAGTAGAGATAGCCCGCTTTCGTGTCAGGCTCGAGCGCCGCATCGATCGAGGCGAGAGTCGGCGTGGAGATCGGTCCCGGCGGCAGCCCCGGGCTCTTGTAGGTGTTGTAGCCGGCCAGCTCGGGCGGCAGCGTGTCGCTCGTCAGACCGCCGGCGATCGGCGCCCAGAACACGTACGTCGGCCAGGTGGTCACGGGGGTCTTCGCGAGCTCGAGCGAGTCGTGGAGATAGAGGACCGTCGGGTCCGACTGCAGCAGCCCGATCGTCCATTTCGCCGGGTCGAGCCGATTGGCATAGACGCCCGCGATGAGCGGCTTCTCCTGGTCGAGCTGGGCCTCCTGCTCGACGATGGAGGCGAGCGTGAGGATCTGGTAGAAGGACGATCGGCGGGCGGGCGGCACCTTCATCCGGTCCGGGCCGACGTTGAGCGCGAACTTGTCGAGCATCAGTCGGACGAGCTCATCGGGCGTCGTGTCGGGAAGGACGCGGTAGGTCGCCGGCCACAGGAACCCTTCCAGCGAGGCCCCCTTGGGTGCAGTCGCGAGGATCGTCTTGAGCCATGGATAGGCGTCGACCAGCTCGGCCGGCGGCGCCTTGACCAGCTCGTAGAACTTCGAGGCGTCCATCTTGAGCGGGAGCGTCTCGAGCTTGGCCGTGATCTGCTCCAGGCGGAGTCCCGTTCGCAGGCTGATGTCGACGTATGGCACCTGGGCTGGCGCGAGCAACGCACTGACCAGCTCGTCCGGGGTCATGTTCTTGCGCAGGACGAACGTCCCCTGCTGGAGTGCGGACGAGAGGTTGCGGTTGACCGCGATGTACACGAACGCGCGGCCGTCGGCGATCAGCCCCTGCGATTGGAGGTTCTTCGAGACGGTCTTCGCGGTATCGCCGGGCGCCACCAGGAACTGGACCTGCGTCGCGTCGGTCGAGACGGGATCCGTCAGCGCCTTCCCGAGATTCTCGGCGACCATCTGCTTGACGAACGGCAGCTGGAGCGTCGCGGGATTGTCGTCGGCGAGGCTCATGACCGCGTTGCTGACGACCGGTCGCAGGATCGTCAGCGCCGCCGCGAGGACGATGACGGCCAGGACCAGCGCGAAGACCAGGAACTTCAGGAAGCCGGCCAGCCCGCCGCCCCGGCGACCACGCCCCCCGCCGCGAAAGCGGGGGATGGGCTCGGAGTATTCCGGGATCGACTCCGTCGCGTACGCGTCGGGATCGAACCGATCTGGGTTCGCTGCCCGTCGGTCGCGGGGGCGCCCGCCGGATCGGATGGTCATCGATCGGTCTCCTGGGGAACTGGTGGGCGTTGCGAGGACGAGCGGTCGCGTGCCAGTGTGTCGAGCTCGTCCTGGAGGATGATCGTCGCTGCTTCGCGGTCGACGCGGGCCCGATACGCGTCACGCTGGGTCTTGCTCGGTGGTCCGCCCGACCGGCCACGTTTCATCGGCCCGAGTCGGGTCTCGGCCAGGTGACTGCTCAGGCGTTCGTCGCGGAATGTTACGCGAAGGTCAAGACGAGTCGCGATCGATTCGCCCCAGGTCCGCGTGAGGGAGGCCTGCGGACCCTCGTCCCCCGAGGCTTCGAGCGGCAGCCCGACGACAAGTGCGTCGATCGCCTCGGCCTCGACGACGGCCCCGACCGCGATCGCATCGGCATCCAGGTCGCGACCTCGGCGGAGGGTCGAATACGGACGGGCACCCGAGCCGTCGTCCTCGCCGACGGCAAGTCCGACGCGGCGCTCGCCGAGATCGATCCCGAGCAGCCGCGTCATGGGCTGGCCGAGATCGCAGGCGACCCGGACGTCGCCGGGATCGCCGGTCCTGTCGGCGTCGAGGTCGGCGCTGGCGGTGTCGCCGTCTGCACGGGGACAGGCTTGTCGATGGTCAGCGTGACGCGGCTCTCGAAGGTGGGGATCGAGCCGGTCCAATCGGGTGAGACCGAGACCGTGACCTGGCCATACGCCCCGAGGATCGCCAGCGCCTCGGCGACCGAGCGGCCGAGGACCTTGGCCTTGAGGGCGGCCGGGTCGAGGAGCGCGATCTGTTGCGCCGATGCCGTCACGGGGAAGCTCACGGACTGACCCACGACGATCGCATCCCCCACGACCATCGAGATCGATCCCGGGACCAGCTCGTACCCGGCCTTGATCGACGAGCGCAGCTGGTTCTCGGCGATCGCGCTGACCGGTGCCGTGTCCACGGCGATCACCGTCCCGGTCGCCGACATCGACAAGGTGAACGTCGGGACCTCCTGCCCGACCAGCGTGTCCGTCGGGACGCTGGGGGTCGGTGCGCCGAGGACCCCGGTCGACGGGAAGACCTTGGCGCTGCCGAGGTCAGGCGACGGCGCCAGCATGGCGGCCTGGAACGCGGCCTGGAGCGAGAGGTTGAGCGCGGCCACGGCGCCGTCCACATCTGCCTGGAGGACTCGCGGGAAGTCCGTGCTGGTCCCGCCGGTCGTTGGATCCGGGTTCCTTACGCTGATGAAGAGTTCCCCGCTGGGCGTGACGACGATCGTATCGGCGTCGACGTTGCCGTCGGGTCCTCCATCGACGGCGGTGACCCGCACGGCCGCGTTCGACGGATAGACCTGCGTGCCGATCAGCGTCGCACTTGGCAACGTGATCGTGACCTGGGTTCGGAACCGGATCCCCGAGTTTGTGCGGACGACGCTTCCTGCGGGTATCCGGTTCGTGCTCGTGAAGTCGAAGTTCCTGAACACGACCGTCCCGGTCGCATTCGTCAGCGCGACGCGCTTGCCCGTCGAGCTGAAGGTATTGCTGGCCGAGACCGGGATCGAGAGCTGTCGGGCGGGAACGA
>DASYJV010000212.1:0-4163 GCA_035996105.1 Candidatus Limnocylindrales bacterium
GCCACCGCCCCGATCGTCGGTGCGCGGGCCCGCGACGTGGCGTATGCGGTCGCGACGATCACCCTCTTCGGGACGCTGGCGGTCTTCCTCTATCCGGTCATCGGACGCTCGCTGGCCCTTCCGCAACCGACATTCGGTCTGTGGGTCGGGGTCGCCGTCCACGACACCAGCCAGGTCATCGCCGCGGGCGCTGCCTATGGCTCCCAGGCGCTCGACGTGGCGACGGTCGTCAAGCTCATCCGCAACGCGCTCATGGCCCCGCTCCTGCTGGTGATCGCCGCGGTCTGGGCGGCACGCGCCAGGGAGGGGACGGGTGCCACCACCCGCGGGATCCGCCGGGCGTTGCCCCTCTTCGTCCTCGGCTTCCTCGCGCTGGCGGCGTTGCGGACGATCGGGGTCATCGACGCGTCGGCCGCGGCCTCGTTCGATGTCGCCGCCCGCAGCCTGATCCTCGTCGCGCTGGCCGCCGTGGGGCTGTCCATCCGCATCGGGGAGCTCCGCGAGACGAGCTGGCGTCCGCTGGCGATCGGGTTCGCGGTGGCGCTGATCGTCGGGCTGGGCAGCCTCGCGGCGATCCTGTGGTTCGGCCTGGGTTCGGTCATCGCGACGTAGCCCCGACCCGTCGAGCCAACGGGTGCCGCGATCAGGCGGTCCGATCCACCCGTCCTGCTATCGTGCCGTGGTGGCGATCGAAACGCTGGTGCGCGAGCGGGGCGGGTCGACCCCGGCGCCGGGGCCGATCACGGCGTCGTGGCTCGGACGGATGGACTATCGCGACGCCCTGGCCCTCCAGAAGCGACTCGCCGGCGAGCGTGCCGACGACGCGATCGGCGATCAGCTCCTGCTCGTCGAGCACCCCGCCGTGCTGACGCTGGGGCGCACGTCGGATCCGGCCCATATCCGGGCCGATCCCGCGACGCTCGCGATGCGCGGCATCGACGTCGTCCAGGTGGAGCGCGGCGGCGAGGTCACGTACCACGGTCCCGGCCAGCTGGTGGCCTATCCGATCATCGCCCTCGCGTCGCGGGGGCTCCTGGTTCGACCGCTCGTCCGCGCTCTGGAGGCCGCCCTCGTCGCGACGTGTGCCGCCCACGGGGTCGCGGCCGGACGACGCGACGGACACCCCGGCTGCTGGTGCGACCCGGACGGCAGCGCGCCGCGAAAGATCGGGGCGCTCGGTCTGCGCATCGAGCGCGGCGTCAGCTACCACGGGATCGCGCTCAACGTCGCGGTCGACCTCGCCGACTTCCAGCTGATCGATCCGTGCGGGATGCCCGACGCGAGGTCGACCTCGATCGCGGCGGAACTCGGCGAGACCGCGGTGACGACGGCGAGCGCGCCGAGTGCGACGACCGCGCGGGTCGAGGCCGCCGCGACCGTCTTCGCGCGAGCGCTCGCCATCGAGCTTGGCGCACCGCTCTCAGGGATCTGACCATGGCGGCCGGCCTTTTCGAGCTCCGCAAGGACCCGATCACCGGCTGGTGGGTCGCGACCGTGGTCGATCGGGCCTTCCATCGCGATCGGTTCGCCCGGGCTGCCGAGCCGGTCGACGACCACTTGTTCGGGTGTGCCAACTGCTCCACCCCGGAGGGCGACGGGACCCGCGTCCGGATGCTCAAGGACTTCGCCTTCCACGTCGTCGGGACCGGGGACGACGCGCGTGAGCTCGATCGCGGGCTCGGCCAGGTCGCCCTCGCCCAGGCGCGCTCGACGGGCAGCTGGCGGACGATCGTCGCCCCACCCGGGGAGCATCGGGCACTCCACGCCGTGGGGAACGAGACGATCGAGACGCTCGTCGGCCACGCCCGGGATGCCCTGGCGGAGGCGCGCGCGACCGGTCAGACCGACTACCTCCAGGTCGTCCAGAACTGGGGGGCGCAGGCGGGTGCCCGAACCAACCACCTCTGTCTCGACCTCTACGACCTGCCTCAGGTCCCGCACCGGATCGCCGAGGAGGTGGGCGGCGCGGCCCGGTTCGTCATCCGCGAGGGCGAGTGCCCGTTCTGCCGTCTCGTCCGCGATGAATCGCGGCGCCCTGACCGGCTGATCTGGGAGGACCAGTCGAGCGTGGCATTCGCCCCGTACGCATCGCGTTCGTCGTTCGAGGTCTGGATCGTCCCACGCCGGCACGAGGCGGATTTCGGCCGGGCGACGAAGCCCGATGTGGCGGCCACCTCCGAAGCGCTCCGCCAGGTGCTATCCAGGCTCGCCGCCAGCCTCGACGGCCCGCCGTACAACCTCGTGCTGCATACCGCGCCGTTGCGCGAAGCCGTCGATGCCACCTACCACTGGCACTGGGAGATCCACCCTCGTCTGCGCGACATCGCCGGGCTCGAGATCGGGACGGGACTGCCGGTCAACCCTGTCTCACCGGAGGACGCCGTCGAGGAGCTCCTCGGTGGACCCGAGCGCAGCGCGGAAGGGACCGGTTGAGCCGCGCTCGGCCCGCCCTGGCAGGACGTCACACAGGGGTGAGGTCCGTCGTCATTGGGCCGATGAGCGCGCACTGCCCAGTGGCTGCGCTCGCTGGACCATCCCATCCGGAGTACCTGTGGTCGCCGACCCCGCTCTCGCCCAGCTTCGAGGATCGCTCGGCCGTCCCGTCACGCGTGGGTCCCGACCTGACGCCATGAGCGGGATGTGGGATCACGAAGAGGCCGGGGCGTTCGTCGAGACCCTCTTCGCCAAGCACCACGGCGAGATCTACGCCTACCTCCTCCGGATGCTGCGCGAGCCCGAGCTCGCGGCGGACCTCACGCAGGACGCGTTCATCAAGGCCTACAAGAACTACGAGACCCTCGAACGCCCCGAGAACGCCCGGGCGTGGCTCTACAAGATCGCCCACCGCGTGGCGCTCGATGAGATCCGCCGTCGCAAGATCATCCGGTTCTTCCCGTGGACCGGCGAGTCCCATGGCTCCGCCCCATCGGCCGAGCGGCTGGTGATGGACGCGCACCTGTCCGGTGACATGCAGCGCGCCCTCGCCCGCATCCCCGAGCGGCAGCGCGCCGCACTCCTGCTTGCCGAGCTTCACGACCTGACCGGCGTCGAGCTGGCGGCGACGCTCGGCGTCAGTCACGTGGCGGCCAGGGCGCTCCTCACCCGCGCCCGCGAGAGCCTTCGCCAGGCGTTGGCGTCGGAGCGCGAGGCCGATGCGGTGGCCGAAGCGTCGAGCCCGGCGCGCTCGGCGGAGCGTCGTCCATGAGCCGGCTGCATCGGATCCGCCGCCGCGCCAGCCATTCCGTCCTGACCCACGAACGCGCACGGACGCTGGCCGCGGACCGCCTCGGTGGGTTGCTCGAGCCGTCGCAGACCGCCTGGCTCGACGAGCATCTCGCCACGTGTCCGGCCTGCCGGGCGGTGGCCGCCGCCTACGAGACGGACCGCGTCTCCCTGCGGACCCTGCGCGACACGGCACCCGAGCCTCCGCGCGACCTCTGGGCCCGGACCGCCGCGTCGATCGAGGGTGAACGAGCTCGTGATCGCCGCCCGGCAGCCGGGGGTCGGTGGTCATCGACGCCGGTGTTCGGGATGGTGTCCGGGATGGCGGTCCTCGTGGTCGTCCTCGGTGCCACGCTGCTGACCGGTGGCTTCCTGCGGCAGCCGACGGTCGCGACCGCACCGGTCGCCACGCCGGCGGCGGTCGCCGCCGCCACGCTGTCACCCAGCCCGGGACCGACGCCGATCGTGGTCGGCGCAGGCTCGGTCGGCTGGGTCGGCACCGCCCCCAACGGGGCGCTCGCGTACAACGTCACCAACGTCCGGGAGGTCTGTCCGGCCGATCGCCAGCCGGACTGCGCACCCGTCGCGGACCCTGGCTCGAAGCCCGTGGTCATCGCCATCCGGCCCAGATCGATCTCGCAGTCGCCGGTCAAGAACCAGGCCGTCGTCGTCGGGACCGACCCCAGCGGTCGAGATGCGGTCGTCGTGATCGCGCTGCCGACAAGCGAGCCCAGTCCGACGCCCGCCTCGACCCCGACGACGGCCCCTGCCTCGGCCTCGTCGCTCCCGACCGACACGCCAACGTCCTCGGGGCCGGCGACGGGCCAGCCCTCGAGCGTCGCGCCGACCGATACGCCCTCGTCCGCGCCGACGGCGACGCCCTCGGTGACACCGACGGCATCGGCGACACCGCTGCTCGCCCCCTCGCCGAGCGTGGTCGC
>DASYJV010000213.1:0-10844 GCA_035996105.1 Candidatus Limnocylindrales bacterium
ACCCTGGAGCGCGAGCCAGACCAGGCCCAGGCTGCACGCCGCCAACCCTGCCTGTGTCGCCATGAGCAGACGCCGTCGATCGACCACGTCCGCCAGCGAGCCGGCGCCAAGCGCGAACACCAGGATCGGGACGAGCTGGAAGAGGCTGAGTGCCCCGATCGCGAGGGTCGAGCCGGTGAGCACGAAGACCTGGAATGGGAGCGCGATTCGGGTGATCTGATTGCCGATCCCCGATACCACCTGGCCCGACCATAGCCATCGGTAGTCGCGGTCGGATCGGAGCGGTGCGATGTCGAGGAAGATCCGACGAACCCGGCCGCTCACCCGCCCGGGACTCCCCGTGGCGCCCCGGGCGTCATCACCCGGCGATCGTTGCGGCTACTTGTCGCGCTCGGCGCTCGCCAGGACCGCCTGTGCCGCCGCCAGCCGCGCGACCGGCACCCGGAACGGGGAGCACGAGACGTAGTCGAGCCCGATCCGCTCGCACTTGTGGATCGATTCCGGGTCGCCGCCGTGCTCGCCGCAGATCCCCAGCTCGATGTCGGGGCGGGTCGCCCGGCCCTTGTCGACGGCCATCTTCATCAGCCCGGCGACCGCGTCGTCGAGCGTCTGGAAGGGGTTGAAGGGGAGGATCCCCTCCTCGACGTACTTGAGCAGGAAGCCGCCTTCCGCGTCGTCACGGCTGTAGCCAAAGGTCATCTGGGTCAGGTCGTTGGTGCCGAAGCTGAAGAACGCCGCGTGCTTCGCGATCTCGTCCGCGGTCAGCGCCCCGCGCGGGACCTCGATCATCGTCCCGAACACGTACTCGACCTCGACGCCGGCCTTTGCCTCGACCGCGACCGCCTCCGCTTCGAGCAGTGTCTTCGTCGCCGAGAGTTCGTTCACGTGGCCGACCAGCGGGATCATGATCTTGGCCTTGGGATGACCGCCGGACTGCTTGACCGCGATGAGGGCGTTGAGGATCGCCCGGGTCTGGACCTTGACGAAATCCGGGATCATCAGCCCCAGCCGGCAGCCACGCAGACCGAGCATCGGGTTCTGCTCGTGCATCGACTTGATGGTCGCCAGCAGGACCTTGTCCTCCTCCGACGCGCCCCCGGTCGCCTCGGCTCGCGTCACCTTGACCAGCTGGTCCTCGAGGTTGGGCAGGAACTCGTGGAGCGGCGGATCGATCAGGCGGATGACGACGGGCAGGCCGTCCATCGCGCGGAAGATCCCTTCGAAGTCGCCCTGCTGGAGGACCTCGAGCTTCGCCATCGCCGAATCGAAGGTGGCGACCGCGTCCCTCTCCTCCGTGCTGAGCGATCCACCCTGCGCGGCCCTGGCCTTGGCGCGCGTCGCCGCGTTCGCCACGAGGATCGCGCCGCGGACGATCTCCAGCCGCTCGCCTTCGCGGAACATGTGCTCGGTCCGACACAGACCGATCCCCTGCGCTCCGTACGACCGCGCGAGCGCCGCTTCCTCGGGCTTGTCAGCGTTCGTCCAGACCTGCATGCGCCGGACCTCGTCCGCCCAGCCAAGGACGGTCTGGAGCTCGGGCTGGTCCTCGAAGCGGGCGGAGATCGTGGGCAGCGCCCCGAGGAAGACCTCCCCGGTGGCGCCATCGACGCTGAGCCAGTCGCCTTCCTTGAAGGACAACCCGTTCGCAGTAGCGCTCGTGGTCCGGTAGTCGATCACGAGCTCGTGGCAGCCGGCGACGCAGGGCTTGCCGATCTGGCGGGCGACCACCGCGGCATGGCTCGTCGCGCCGCCGCGCGCGGTCAGGATCCCCTGGGCGACCGCCATCCCGTGGAAGTCGTCGGGCGAGGTCTCGATCCGGACAAGGACGACGCGCTCGCCCCTGGCGACCCATTCGACGGCGGTGTCGGCGTCGAAGACGGCGCGGCCGACCGCGGCACCGGGCGAGGCGTTGAGACCCTTGGCGAGCATCGCCGCGCCGGCCTTGGCCTTCGGATCGAATTGATCGCGCAGCAGCTGGTCGACGTGCGCGGGCTCGATCCGGCCGAGCGCCTCTTCCTTGCTGATCACGCCCTCGTTCACGAGATCGGTCGCGATCTTGACGGCCGCCGCCGCGGTCCGCTTGGCCGAGCGCGTCTGGAGCATGTAGAGCTTGCCGCGCTCGATGGTGAACTCGAGGTCCTGGACGTCGCGGTAGTGCTTTTCGAGCTGCTCCCCGATCCGTTGGAACTCGGCATAGACCGCCGGCATCTCGGTCTGCATCTGGCTGATCTTGGGTGCGGTCCGGATCCCGGCGACCACGTCCTCGCCCTGGGCGTTGGTGAGGTACTCGCCATAGAGCACCTTCTCGCCGGTGTTGGGGTCGCGGGTGAACGCGACGCCGGTCCCCGAATCGTCGCCCATGTTGCCGAAGACCATGGTCACCACGTTGACGGCCGTGCCGAGATCGTGGGCGATCTTCTGATTGTTCCGGTAGTCGACGGCACGCTTCCCGAACCAGCTGGCGAAGACCGCCTTGATCGCGAGGTCGAGCTGCTCGTAGGGGTCGGTCGGGAAGTCGCGACCGGCGTCGGCCTTGACGATGGCCTTGAAGTCGTCGACCAGCTCGCGCAGGGCGGTCGCGTCGAGGTCGGTGTCCTGCTCGGCGCCATGCTTCGCCTTGGCCGCCTCCAGCGCCTCGTCGAATCGGTCGCCTCGAACGTCCATGACGATCCGGCCGAACATCTGGATGAAGCGGCGATACGCGTCCCAGCCGAACCGCTCGTTGCCGGTCAGGGCGACCAGCCCGTTGAGCGTCTGCTCGTTGAGACCGAGGTTGAGGACCGTGTCCATCATCCCCGGCATGGAGAACTTGGCCCCGGAGCGGACCGAGACCAGGAGTGGATCGGCGGCATCGCCGAAGCCCTTCCCGGTCTGGGCCTCGACCTCCCTGACCGCCTCGAGGACGTCGTCCCACAGGCCGTCGGGGAGCTGCTCGCCCGCCGTGAAGTAGTCGTTGCAGGCCTCGGTCGTGATCGTGAAACCGGGCGGGACGGGCAACCCGGCGTTGGTCATCTCGGCGAGTCCGGCGCCCTTGCCACCCAGCAGGTCGCGCATCGAGGCGTCGCCCTCGGCCTTGCCGCCGCCCCACGCGTAGATATAGCGCTTGGCGGCGCCGTGGGCGCGGTCGCCGGCGGGCGCGGTGGTCGAGGTCATCGGATGGGTCCTCAGGCGGGCTGGGCCGTGTCGGCCGAGGCGATTCGGTCGCTCGTGGTCGCCTGATTGTACCGTCGGCTCCGAGACGCCTTCGGTTGCGGGTCGGTTGCGACCCTGGAGACGGTGGTCAGTGCGGCGCCGCGGAGCGCTCGATCTGGCTCGCCCAGACCGCGACCTCGGCTCGCCGCGACGCACCGAGCTTGGCCAGGATGTGCTCGACGTGGCTGCTGGCGGTCTTGGGCGCGATGCCCAGCGAGCTCGCGATCTCGGCGTTCGTCAAGCCATCGGTGATGAGCCTGGCCACCGCGAACTCGCGGGCCGTCAACGGCCGCCACGGCTCCTCCACGGCGAACCGCCCGCGCGCCATCCGCAGGAGCGCATCGGCGCGCTCGGCGAGCGGCCGGCTGTCGAGGCGGGAGGCCAACGATCGGACATCGACGACAAGCGGTGCCGCGTCGGCGAACCGGTTCGAACGGACGAGACAGGTCGCGAGGTCGAGGCGTGCCCAGGCTGCTTCCCAGGTGCGCCCACGGGCGTCCCAGAGTCGGACGGCCGTCTCGAGCGCGGTCCGGGCGGTGCCGGTGGCGCCCTGGGCGAGGGCGATGAGACCCTGGCCATGCGAGAGCGCCGCCTCTCCCACCGAGGGCATCGCCGCCAGCTGCCCGTCGCAGGCCGCGAGCCAGACCGTGGCCGCATCGATCCGTCCGATCGCCAGGTGCGCCCGGACGCCGGTCACCACGAACGGCGCCATGAGTGCCCGTTCGCCGGTCGACGTGGCAAGCCCGAGCGCGTACTGACAGCGTCCCGCCGCCAGGTCCGGGTCGCCGGCAAGAAGCGCCATCTCGGCCAGACCCCACAGCGGCGGCAGGATCAGGTCGATGGCCTCGCTGTGCTCGCCGAAACGCAGCGAATCGTCGAGCTCCCGTTCCGCGGTCTCCGGATCGCCTTGTCCCAGGGCGACATAGCCGAGCGCCCAGCGGGCCATCCCGGCGCCACGGCGGCATCCTCGATCGGCCACGGCCTGGCGTCCCTGCACGACCGCCTCGGTCCAGTCGGCTCCGGCCCAGGCGACCATCGCCGAGGTCGCGCGCAGGACGTGCGAACAGTGCGATTGCTCGACCGTATCCGCGTAGCGCACGCCTTCGCCGATCCAGCGGGCTGCCGCGGCATAGTCCATGACGCTCGCGGCCATCGTCGCCGCGTCCCGGAACGCCGACACGCCGGTCATCTCGTAGCCCGTTCGTTCCGCCTCGAGGGCGGCGGCACCGACACGCTCCAGTCCAGCCGCGATCCGGCCCTCGGCGAAATCGATCACGCCGTCCTTCCAATCGGCCACCAGCCTGAACTCAGGATCGTCGATCAGGTCGCCGGTCTGGCGCAGGGTCCCGAGCGCCGCCCGGGCGTCGGGGAGGGATCGACCATCGGTGTACGCGATGCCGAGGTTGGCGGCGAGGTCGCCCCTGGCGTAGCGCGTCTCCGGGCCATCCGGGAGCGACTCGAGCTCTGCCCACAGCTCGCGCATGAAGGCCAGCCGTTCCGAGACGGGATGGCCATCTCGCCGCCATACCGCGGCCACCATGCCCAGCGACCGGATCGCCCCGACCGGGTCGCCGGCGGCCCGATAGGCCGTCGCGGCTTCCCTGGCCATGCGTTCGGCGATCGCCAGCTCTTCGATGGCGCCCGCCTCCCCGCTGTACTCCTCCAGGATGAGCGCACGTTCCCCGGATCCCACGTCGTCGGGCAGGTTGTCGACGGCGCGTCGATACAGCTCGGTCGCCTCGCGGTGGGCCGACAGCCGGGCGGCGGCACGGGCCCCCGAGAGCGCGGTCCGGTACGCCTGGAGCCGCAGGCCGGCTCGCTCGAAATGGAGCGACGCGTGGATCTCGGACGCGCCTTCGAGCGCCGCGCCGAATTCGCCCGCCCGGGCATGGAACCGCCGCCGTTCGCCGAGCGGGACGCTCCAGTAGATCGCGTCGCGAAGGAGCTGATGACGGAAATCGTAGAGACCGCGGCTGCCCGGCGGCTCGAGGACATAGTGGTCGACGAGCTCCTGGATGGGGGCGTCGAGCGTCTCCGGCGGTACGTCCATGATGCCGGCGAGCACCTCTGGCACGAAACAGCGGCCGATGATCGCGCCGGCACGCGCCACGAGCTGGGCTTCGGCCGACCGATGGCTGAGCCTGGCGAGCACCGCGTCCTCGATGGTGTCGGGGACGGTCGCCTCGCGGATGGCCGTGCCGTTGGCCCGCGCCTCGGCCCCAAGGGCCCCGAGTAGCTCCTCGATATGCAGCGGGATGCCGTCGGTCCGCTCGTAGACCGCTGCCGCGACCTCGCGTGGCGCGGGCAGGCCCGTGTCGAGGATCAGCGTCGTCACGAGCGCCGTATCGGCCTGGGTGAGCGGCGCCAGGCGCACTTCCTCGGCGATGCGCTGGGTGAGCAGACGGGAGCGCCAATCGCGCAGCGAGGTGCCCGGCGGCGCCTCGTCGGTCCGGTAGCCGCCGGCCAGGAGCAGCCTGCGGTCCCGTGATCGCCGCGCCAGCTCCCCGACGATCTCGAGACTAAGGTCATCGGCCCACTGGAGGTCCTCGAAGCCGAGCAGCGCCGCGTGCGGGAGCGCCGCCAGCATCCGATCGACGACCTCCATCACGAGCTGCCGGCGCCGCACGTGCTCGGCCTCGACCGTCCGCTCACGCAGCTCGAGCAGGTCGCGGCCGAGGTCGCTGAACACCGGATCACGGAGCATCGACCGGGCGAGGTCGAGGATCAGCGCGGCGGGGACGTCGCCGTCCTGCGGAGCTAGGAAGCCCCAGGCCGTGACGAGACCACGCTCGGCGGCCTTCTGATCGATCGCGTCCAGGAACCGGGTCTTGCCGATCCCGGCCTCGCCCGCGACCAGCAGGAACTGGCCACGACCGGCCTCGACGTCGTCGAGCCGGCGGTCGGCAAGATCGAGCAGCTCATCGCGCCCGATGAGCAGTGGACAGCGAACGGCGCCAGGGTGTCGGTCCATCGCCTCCGAAGTGTAGGTGGGGGACGCCAGCCGTCATCGGTCATTCGACCGATGACGGCTCGTTTCGCCTCATCGAGGCTGAGCCCATCGCTCGACCGGACGGTTCGAGCCGCGATGGAAGGAGGAGTCGATGGGGACATTCATGGATGTGCATTCGGGGTTCTTCGGGGTCACAGCCGAACAGCTCAAGGATGCCCATGCTGCCGACCTTGCGATCGAGGGGGACGAGGGCGTCCATTTCGAGCGCGCCTGGCTCGATCCCGACGCCGGCAAGGTCTTCTGCCTGGCGACCGGGCCGTCGCGCGAATCGGTGCTCCGTATCCACGAGCGCGCAGGTCACCCGACGGCCGAGATCTACGAACTGCCGATCGAGGTATGACGATGAACGACAAGGCAAGGCGGCTGGCAGCCGCGCTGTTCGCGGCGACCATGCTCGCCACCATGGTGGCGTCCGGTGCGTCGGCGCATGGCGATGATCGGGAGTCGAGGGGGCACGACCTCGCCCGCGCCCGGCACGCCACGGCCCAGTTCCGCAACCTGGCGACGGCCGTCGCCGCAGGCTACGGGTTGCCACCGGCGCCGGCCCCGCTGCATTCGTGCATCTCGTCGCTGACCGGCCCGGGCGCCATGGGGTTCCACTACATCAACGGCTCACTCCTCGACACGACCGTGGACCCGGCCCGGCCGGAGGTGCTCGTGTACGCCCCCGATCGGAGCGGCCGACTCCACCTCGTCGCGCTCGAATACGTCGTGTTCCAGGCCCCCTGGAAGGCGGCACACGGCGACACCGTGCCGATGCTCTTCGGCCAGATGTTCATGGCCACCGGCGAGCCGAATCGCTACGACATCCCGGCCTTCTTCTCGCTCCACGTCTGGCTCTGGAAGCACAACCCCACCGGCCTGTTCGCACCGTTCAACCCCAAGGTCTCGTGCGACCCGAGCGGCCCGCCGCGGCACGACGACGACCGCGCGGGGGCAGCCACCGCAGCGCTGTTCGCCTGCGCGATCGATCGCGCCCCCAAGGCAGCCACGACCGCCCGAACCTGAGTCGAGCGACCGACCACTCCGGTTACCGATCCAGCCGGTCGGTACCGCCAGGCCCGGGGCGCACAGCGCTCCGGGCCTTCGGCCGCCCGGGTACCATCCGAGCCATGACCGAGCTCGCCGCGGCCCCGGGGGTCATCGACCCCGCCGCTCCGCAATACAACGCCCGTCTCGTCCGCCGCGAGGAGGAGACGGACTCGCTCGCCTACTTCTGGGTCAGGTTCGATGGCGAGCCGACCCCGTTCGAGACCGGTCAGTACATGACCATCGGGATCATGGTCGACGGGAAGATCGTCCAGCGGCCCTACTCCGTGGCCTCGCCCCCAGCCACCGCCGGCGCCGAGGGATACGAGTTCTACGTGCGCTACGTCCATGGCGGGACATTCACCCCGCTGCTCTGGGAACTGCCGATCGGCCACGGCATGCGGATGATCGGCCCCAAGGGCAGATTCACGCTCCAGCCGGCCGACGAGCGGACGCACATCTTCATCTCGTCGGGGACCGGCAACGCGCCGTTCGTGTCGATGATGCGGCAGCTCATCCTGGACGGTCGACCGCGGAAGGTGATCTTCCTCAACGGGGTCTCCTATGCGACCGAGCTCGGCTATCGGGACGTCGTCGAGGGTTGGGAGACCTCCGGGCGCTACCCCGTCCGCTACATCCCGACGGTCTCGCGGCCGGCGGACCCGCGGAACGCCGCGTGGACCGGCCGGACCGGTCGTGTCGAGTCGATCCTGGGTGGCGTCCTCGACGAGCTTCGACTGACGCCCGCGGACTCGATCGCCTACATCTGCGGGAACCCGGACATGATCCTGTCCGCCGAGGCGACGCTGCTCGAGCGTGGCTACCCTGAGGACCAGGTCCACAAGGAGCTCTACTGGCCGAAGGGCAAGGAGCCGCGCGGGGTGGCCGGTGCCGACCTCGCCGCCGTGATCGACGCCGCCGAGGCCAACGCCGACGAGTAGTAGCGGCGGTCGTGTCGCGCTCGGGAAGTATGTCGCGCCGAAACGCGAAAAGGTTCCCGCGAGGCCGTGGCAGTCGTGGGTGACCCGGGCGGATCAGCTCCCGTCGTTCCGCGCAGCCTCGAGCCGGTCGAGGATGAGCCGCGTGATGCCCTCGACCGGGATCCGCTCCTGGGCCATCGAGTCCCGGTCGCGCACGGTCACCGCGCCGTCCTCGAGCGAATCGACGTCGACCGTCACGCACCACGGGGTGCCGATCTCGTCCTGGCGCCGGTAGAGCTTGCCGATCGCGGCAGTGTCGTCGTAGACAGCCATCGTGTGGCGCTGAAGATCGGCCTTGATCCGGTGGCACAGCTCGACGATCTCGGGTCGCTTCTTGAGCAACGGCAGGACCGCGACCTTGTATGGCGCGAGGTCCGGGTGGAGCGCCAGCGAGACGCGCGTCTCGTCGCGGACCTGCTCCTCGCGGTAGGCGTCGATCAGGAACGTGAACGCCGCCCGATCCGCTCCGGCCGCGGTCTCGACGACCCACGGGATGACGTGCTCGTTGGTGGCCTGGTCGAAGTACTCGAGCTTTTCGCCGGACGCCTCGGAATGGCGGCGCAGGTCGAAGTCGCCCCGGTTGTGGACGCCCTCAAGCTCCTTCCAGCCGAACGGGAAGCGGTACTCGACATCGACGGCCTTCTTGGCGTAATGGGCCAGCTCGTCGGGCGCGTGCTCGCGCAGCCGCAGCCGCGCGGCGGTCACGCCGTAGCGCTCGTACCAGGCCCGACGTTTCGGGAGCCACTCGTCGAAGGAGGCTGCGGCCTCGGCCTCCGGGCGGACGAAGTACTGCATCTCCATCTGCTCGAACTCGCGCATCCGGAAGACGAAATTGCCCGGGCTGATCTCGTTCCGGAATGACTTCCCGACCTGGGCGATCCCGAATGGCAGCTTCTTGCGGGTCGACTGCTGCACGTTCTTGAAGTTGACGTATGAGCCCTGCGCGGTCTCCGGCCGAAGGTAGATGACCGCGGCCTCGTCCTCGACCGGACCCATGAACGTCTTGAACATCAGGTTGAACCGTCGCGGCGGCGAGAGCGGACCGCCATCGACCGGGCACTTGAGCCCCAGCCGCTCGACGATGGTCGGATCCTGGAGGTCCGTGGCCGACAGGTGCTCGGCGCCAGGCAGCTCGTCGAGTCGGAAGCGGCGGTGGTCGGTCTGGCATTCGACCAGCGGGTCGCTGAACGAGCCGACATGGCCCGATGTCACCCAGACCTGCGGGTGCATGAGGATCCCGGCATCGAGCCCGACGATGTCGTCCCGCTCCTGGACCATCGCCCGCCACCAGGCGCGCTTGACGTTGTTCTTGAGCTCGACGCCGAGCGGGCCGTAATCCCAGACGGCGTTGATCCCGCCGTAGATCTCGCTCGAGGGAAAGATGAAGCCACGCCGCTTGGCGAGCGAGACGATGGTGTCGAGGTCCGGGACGGCAGGCGCGACCTCGTCCGGGTCGGTCGTGGGGAGGGTCATCGGGGGTCAGGTCTCCGAGGGGCGCCGGACCTGGCATGGCCGGACGCGGGGCTGGAAGCCGATGCTAGCCCATTTTTGGGCGTCCCTCTTGACAATCGCCATCGGCGCCGTATATTCGGTCGGTCGACCGATGTCGGTCGAACGACCGAACGACACTGGAGGAGCCGGAGATGACCGCGACGACCATCGATCCCGCCAAGCTGGAAGCATTCGTAGGCCAAGCCCTGGTCGAGCTCGGGGCGACCCTCAACTCGGCGCTCGTCGTCATGGGCGACCAGCTCGGGCTGTACAAGGCGATGGCCATCTCGGGGCCGATCACCCCACCGGAACTCTCGACCCAGACCGGCGCCGCCGAGCGCTATGTCCGCGAGTGGCTCAACGCCCAGGCCGCCGGGGGCTATGTCACCTACGACCCCGAGACCGGGCGGTACACGTTGCCCCCCGAGCACGCCATCGTCCTGACCGACGAGACGAGTCCTTACTTCCTCCCCGGCGCATTCCAGCTCATGACGGCCAGCGTCCGTGACGAACCGTCGATCACGAAGGCCGCCCGGACGGGCGCCGGGTTCGGGTGGGGCGAGCACAGCCAGGGCGTGTTCGACGGCTGTGAACGCTTCTTCGAGCCCGGCTACGCGAACAACCTGGTGGGCGCCTGGATCCCGGCGCTCGACGGCGTCGATGCCAAGCTTCGTGCCGGCGCCAGCGTCGCTGACATCGGCTGCGGGCATGGTGCCTCGACCCAGATCATGGCCAGGGCATATCCGAACTCGCGTTTCGCGGGATTCGACCTCCATGGCGGCTCGATCGCACGGGCCCGGGAGAGCGCCGCTTCGAGCGATGCGCCGGACAACATCCGGTTCGACCTGGCGTCAGCCAAGGACTTCCCCGGTCGAGGCTACGACCTGGTGTGCTCGTTTGACAGCCTCCACGACATGGGCGATCCGGTCGGAGTCGCCCGCCATGTCCTCGAGTCTCTGGCACCAGATGGGACCTGGCTGATCGTGGAGCCCTTCGCCAACGATCGGATCGAGGACAACCTGAACCCGATCGGGCGGATCTACTACGCGGCCTCGACGCTGCTGTGCACGCCGTCATCGCTCTCGCAGGAGGTCGGTCTGGCGCTCGGTGCGCAGGCAGGCGAGACCCGACTGCGCCAGGTC
>DASYJV010000214.1:0-10234 GCA_035996105.1 Candidatus Limnocylindrales bacterium
ACGAAGGGTCTCGAAGATGCCGTCCCCGAGCTGGAAGCCGCGATCGAAGACGGAGAGGTGGAGTCCGTCCGCCGGGAGGAGCTGTCCGCCGACCCAGACATGGCCGCTCATCAGACCTCCACGCCGCCGATGGCTCCAAGCGGACCGCTCGCCTTGGTGACCGTCTCCTCCCATTCGGCGGCAGGGTCACTCTTCCAGGTGATCCCGCCACCGACACCGAGCGTGAGCCGCTGTCCGTCGGCGACGAAGGTCCGGATCGCGATGCTCGTCTGCATCGCGCCGTCCGGACCGATCCAGCCGATGGCGCCCGTGTAGGGGCCACGCCGGGACCGTTCGAGGCCCTCGAGGATCTCCATCGCCCGGATCTTCGGGGCCCCGGTGATCGACCCGCCGGGAAACGATGCGGCCAGAAGGTCGAAGGCGTCGTGGCCAGGGGCGAGGACCCCGGTCACGGTCGAGACCAGGTGCTGGACCGCGGCCGTCCGCTCGAGTCGGCACAGTCGCGGCACGCGAACCGAGCCCGGCTGACAGACCCGACCGAGATCGTTGCGCAGCACGTCCACGATCATCACGTTCTCGGCTCGGTCCTTGGCGCTGGACAGGAGCTGACGTGCGAGCTCGCGGTCCGATGCGGCATCGCGCCCCCGCGGCCGGGTGCCCTTGATGGGGTCGGTCTTGACGATACCGTTGGCATCGACCGACAGGAACGGCTCGGGTGAGGCGGAGAGCAGCGCCCGGGGACGACCAGTCAGCTGCCCCGGGCCGAGGTCGAGATAGGCCGAGAAGAGCGACGGATCGCCGGTCCGCAGCCGCCGGTAGAGGCCCCACGGGTCGCCATCGAACGGCGTCTCGAGCCGGCGCGTGAGGTTGGCCTGGTAGATGTCGCCCGCGGCGATATGCTCGCGGACCCGTCGGACGCCCGATTCGAAGGCCGCACGATCGAACCCGGAGCGGAAGCTCAGCGGGTCAGGAGCGGGCTCCTCGGCGGCGGCTCGAGGAGGCAGCGTCAGACGCGCATGGATGTCATCGAGCCGACGGGCCAGTCGCCGGGCGTCACCATCGAGCGCACGGCCACCCAGCCAGGCATGGCCGGTTCGTCGGTCCCAGGCGACGACCCAATCGTGGAGCGCGAGCCGCATCGGCGGCAGGTCCTGGTCGGGCGCAGCGATCGCGGGAAGGCGCTCGAAGGTTCCGCCCAGGTCGTAGCCAAGGAACCCGACGAGCCCACCGAGGAAGGCCGGGGCGTCAGCGGGGATCGCCGGGGTCCGATCCAGCCGGGCCACGAGCCGTCGAGCGACGGCGAAGGGGTCGGGGCCCGCCGCGGGCGATTCGAGGACGGCGACCGGGTCCGCCGTCAGATAGGTCCAGCGCGCATTGCGACCCGGCCGCGCGCTCTCGAGGAGCACGAGCCCGGGCAGGTCGCGGAAGCGCTCGGCGACGTCGATGGCGCGAGCGTCGGCGATCCGGTCGGGCAACCGGCGGAGCCGAAGCGGCGCGCTCGAACGTGAGATCGGGATCACGGGCCGATGATACGGCCGACCATCGGACCGGACCGGTGCAGGCCTCGCCGGCCTGTTGCGGCCCGTGCGGCCGACCGACGGGGCTCCGAGCGCGCCAGTAGCATCGCCGGATGCGGACACGTGACCTCGGGATCGTCATCGGTCTGGGCCAGCCCGGCCCCCTCAACGCCATCACCGACGTGCCCGGCGTCCGCGTCGGCCACGCGACCCTGATCGAGGGCGATGGCCCGCTCGTCCCCGGTCATGGTCCGGTTCGAACGGGCGTGACGGTGATCGCGCCGCGCCCGCCCGATGACTGGGCGATGCCGGTCTTCGCCGGCTGCCACCGCCTCAACGGCAATGGTGAGCTGACCGGTCTCGAATGGGTCCGCGAATCAGGGATGCTGACCACGCCGATCGCGATCACCAACACGCACAGCGTGGGGGTCGTCCGGGACGCGATGGTCGCCGTCTCCCTCGAGCAGGCGGCGAGAGAGACGGACTGGTGGTCCCTTCCGGTCGTCGGCGAGACCTACGACGGACTCCTGAACGACATCAACGGCTTCCACGTGCGGCCCCAGCACCTCCGGGCGGCCCTCGGCGCGGCGGCCGGCGGCCCGGTCGCGGAGGGCAACGTCGGCGGCGGGACGGGGATGATCTGCCACGAATTCAAGGGTGGGATCGGGACCGCCTCGCGCGTCCTCCCGGACGACCGAGGCGGCCACACGGTGGGCGTCCTCGTCCAGGCCAACCACGGGAAGCGAGCGTGGCTGCGGGTCGACGGGGTGCCGGTGGGCGCCGAGATCAGCCTCGATGAGATCCCCAGCCCGTACGACGAGCGCACGAGACCGTCGCCGCCGCCCGGGTCCGGGTCGATCATCGTGGTCGTCGCGACCGACGCACCGCTCCTGCCCCATCAGTGCGAACGGGTGGCCCAACGGGCTGGCCTCGGGATCGCGCGGGCGGGTGGCACCGGCGGCCACACGAGCGGCGACCTGTTCATCGCGTTCGCGACGGGCAATCGCCTGCCCACGGACGATGAGGACCGGCCGGCCGACCTCACCTACGACGTGTCGGCGGTCGGCGACCGCGTCATCGATGCCCTGTTCGATGCGACCATCGAGGCGACCGAAGAGGCGATCATCAACGCATTGGTGGCGGCCGAGACGATGGTCGGGCGTGACGGCATCACCGCCCACGCCCTGCCCCATGACCGCCTCGTCGAGGTGATGACCCGCTACGGGAGAGCACCCCGCGCGGGCTGAGCGACGCCGGAGCCCAAGGCTCAGCCGGCGGCGACCGGTGTCGGCTTCTCGATCGGGACGCCGATCAGGCTGCCGTATTCGGTCCATGATCCGTCGTAGTTGCGGACCCTGCTGTAGCCGAGCAGCTCGTGGAGGACGAACCAGCTGTGGCTGGAGCGCTCGCCGATGCGGCAGTAGGCGATGACGTCCTTGTCGGGCGTGATGCCCTTGGCCTCGTAGAGCGTCGCCAGGTCCTCCGCACCCTTGAAGGTCCCGTCCTCCTTGACCGTCTGCGCCCACGGGATCGAGGCCGCACCGGGGATATGGCCGGCCCGCTGGGCCGTCTCGCTCATGCCTGGCGGCGCGATGATCTCGCCGTTGTATTCGGCAGGCGAGCGCACGTCGACGAGCGCGAGATCGGCGTCGTCGAGCCGGGGAAGGATGTCGTCGCGGAAGGCGCGGAGGCTGAAGTCGGGCTCCGGGAGCTGGTAGCCGGTGGCCGGGTACGAGACGTCGTCGACGGACAGGGCCAGGCCATGGTCGAGCCAGTACTTGCGCCCCCCGTTGAGGATCCGGACATCGTCATGGCCGTAGAGCTTGAGCTGCCAGTAGGCCCACGCCGCGAACCAATTGTTGTTGTCGCCATACAGCACGATGGTGGTGTCGGGCTCGATCCCGGACTGGGACAGCAGCGTGCTGAAATCCTCGCGGCTCGCGATATCACGCCGGACGCCGTCGGACAGCTGGCTCGTCCAGTTCCAGCCGACGGCGCCGGGCAGGTGGCTCTGCTCGTAGGCGGTGGTATCGACGTCGACCTCGACGAATCGGACCTTCGGGTCCTGGAGATGGGCAAGCGCCCAGTCGCTGTCGACGAGCGCGTCCTCCTTGGCGTATCCGTGGTCGCTCATGTTCGGTCCCTCCTGCCTGATGCGATGGCTGGCGTGCGTTGTCGGCCCGGTGCCGACCGATGGGTTCGCGGCCCCCGAGTCCTAGCCGCCCGACGTCAGTCGGTCCCTGCGGCTGAACTCGGTCAGCCGCACGGTACAGGCGAGGGCTTCGCGAGCTGCCTGGCGGACGATCCAGGGATCGACCCGCGAGGAGTCCTCGATCGCGAGGGTCGGCCCGAGGGGGCCTTCCTCGACGACGATCCCCGAGCTGTTGCGGTAGTCGGCCATCCAGTTGACCTGGAGCTGGAGCGCGACGTCCGCGACCACCGCCACCGTGAACAGCCAGTCGAGGTAGGTCGCGTTGAGCCGGTCGACGATGTCAGCGAGGCGGATGGGTTTCCCGCGCTCGAGCCGCGCGAGCAGGTCGATGACCCGGATCGCGGAGAAGGGATCGCCCGCCTCGGCGATGGTCGGTGGCACGATCGCCGGATCGGGGAGTCCATGCGGAGCCGCTCGCAGCGGGCCGAGCCCGATGGTCGCGGTGGGGGCGTCGTTCACGTTGTCGGTCATCTCCGACTGGTTCAGTAGGGATTAGCGAGTCTACCGCAGGTCCGGCGGACGGGTCCAGCCATCTGACCGCATCGGGCTGAAGAACGAACCTTCATCGTCCCGCTACCGCATCCGCGACCTGTCTGCGTCATGCTGCGCATGCGGGCAGAGCGCCCGTCGGCGGTCCGTACAGTGCCGATCGCCGGAAGGCCGACCCCAGACGAGCACGATTGGCGACGATGGACCGCGAACCGATCCCGACCGAACTGACCACCGATCCCGTGCCACCGGCTGCGACCTCGGTCGTGACCGGCCCCTCCCTGGCGCCGGGATCATCGGCGGCCGGCCGGGCCCGCGGCTCGACGCTCCGTCGCGCGGCGATCGGACTCGCGCTGGTGTTGACGTTCAGCGTCGGGATCGGGGTCGGACGCCTGGCATCGCCCGCTGGCGGCGCCGGAACGACGACCCCGGACCCCTCTTCCGCCGCGGGGACGACGACCTTCGGGCTGATCCGCGAGGCGTGGGACACGCTGCACACCAAGTATGTCGGGGCCGCCCAGCTCGATGACAAGGCGCTCATCTACGGCGCGATCGACGGCATGACGCAGGCGGTCGGCGACACCGGCCACACCTCGTTCCTGACGCCCGAGGAGCGCGCCGCGCGATCGAGCGGCCTGTCCGGTTCCTACGTCGGGATCGGGGTGCGGATCGACACGGCCGCGGACGGCCTGCCGTTGATCGTCGGCGTCTTCCCTAACAGTCCGGCGGCCGGCGCCGGGCTGGCGGTCGGCGACGAGATCGTCGCCGTCGATGGCAACAACGCGACGGGACGCACCGTCACCGAGGTCGTCGCGTGGGTTCGTGGCGAGGCCGGCTCGACGGTCAAGGTCACGGTCCGCCCGGGCGCCACCGGGACGGAGCGCACCGTCTCCATGGTCCGCGCCGACGTGGCGGTCGATCCGGTCTCGTGGACGCTCGTGCCCGGGACCAAGACGGCGCTCATCCGTCTCGAACAGTTCTCGACCGGCGCCGCCGACGACCTGATCAAGGCGGTCGGCCTGGCCCGTGGCGCGGGAGCCGACCGGATCATCCTCGATATCCGCGGCAACCCCGGGGGCTACGTCAACGAGGCCGACGCGGTCGCCAGCCAGTTCCTCAAGAGTGGCCTGGTCTTCATCGAGCGCGCGGCCGATGGACACGAGACGACCCATCCGGTCAAGCCGGGTGGCGTCGCCACGGACCTCCCGCTCGTGGTGATGGTCGATGGCGGCACGGCCAGCTCGTCGGAGATCGTCTCCGGGGCGCTCCAGGACGCCGGCAGGGGCCAGCTTGTCGGGATCAAGACGTTCGGGACGGGGACCGTCCTCGGCGAGTTCGGGCTCTCCGACGGCTCCGCGCTACGGGTCGGGACCGTCGAGTGGCTGACACCGAAGGGTCGCAAGATCTGGCACCAGGGGATCACCCCGGACGTGATCGTCGAGCGGCCCAGCACGGTGATCCCGCTCGTGCCTGACGATGTCCGCAAGCTGACCCCGGCCCAGGTCGGTTCCATCGCCGACCCTCAGCTGGCGCGCGCCTTGACCCTCGTCACGTCGGCCACGGCTCCCGGCGGCTGATCGCCGGTCTAGAGAAGCTCTCCATGGGCCGACGCCGTCGGCTCTCCCTCGCGGGGACGCGGCTCCTCGCCGGGGGCGTAGACCGTGGTGCCGTTCGTGTCGCCGGATCCGGCCTCGAGGACGGGCAGCGCTTCGTGCACGGTGCCCTCGATGGCGCCGACCCCGAAGGGCACCCATTTCGACGGGTCCTGGAGACGGTGGGCCTCCGTGTTGCCGCGGGTGTGGGTCTCGTTGAAGCCCTTCGGCTCGATCCACATCCGCTCGCCCTCGAGAAGCCCGAGGATCCCCGACTGGCCCGGCTCGGAGCGCTGCGACTGGCAATAGGCGCACGCATGCGAGTCGTGCTTCTGGTAGGTGTCCGGCTCCTCGTAGGTCGTGATGTAGCCCTCGTAGTTGCGGAGCACGACCTTGTGATCGGAGTAGCTGATCAGGTAGTTCGGCATGACCGGGATCTTGCCTCCGCCACCGGGAGCGTCGATGACAAAGGTCGGCACCGCGTAGCCCGAGGTGTGGCCGCGCAGGCCTTCCATGATCTCGAGGCCCTTCCCGACCGGCGTCCGGAAGTGGCCGGAGCCCTCGACGAGATCGCACTGGTAGAGGTAGTAGGGACGGATCCGGTTGGCCACGAGCTTGTGGACCAGCGAGCGCTGGATATGGACGCAGTCGTTGACCCCGGCCAGCAGCACGCTCTGGTTGCCGACCGGGAGACCCGCCTTGGTCAGCTTGTCGACCGCGCGGCTGACCTCAGGGGTGATCTCGTTCGGATGGTTGAAGTGGAGGTTGATCCACAGCGGGTGGTACTTCTCGAGCACCTCGCACAGCTCGTCGTCGATCCGCTGTGGGAGGAAGACAGGCACGCGTGAGCCGATCCGGATGATCTCGATATGCGGGATCTCACGCAGCCCGCGCAGGATCTTCTCGAACAGCTTCGGGGCGAGCGTCAGACCGTCGCCGCCCGAGATGAGGACGTCGCGAACCTGTGGGGTCCGGCGCAGGTACTCGAGCTGGGCCTCGTGGTCCCGGCTGTTGAAGTTCTGGGTCGGGTCACCGACGATCCGGCTCCGGGTGCAGTAGCGGCAGTAGCTCGCGCATTGGGTCGTGACGAGCATCAGGACGCGGTCGGGGTATCGGTGGACGAGGCCCGGCACCGGCGAATGGCGATCCTCGGCCAGCGAGTCCTCCATCATCCCAGTGAAGGCGCCGTGCTCGCGCGCGGTCGGGATGACCTGGAGCCGGATCGGGTCGTTCGGGTCGTTCGGGTCGATCAGGCTGATGAAGTACGGGGTGATGTCGACCCGGAACTTCTCCGGTGCCGAGAGGCCCGCTCGCTCGTCGTCGGTGAGCTCGAGGATCTGCTCGATCTCCTCGAGGTCGTTGACCCGGTTGCTGAGCTGCCAGCGCCAGTCGTTCCACTGGGCATCCGGGACGTCTTCCCAGCGCGGGGCGCGACGGCTGACCGCCGGGGTCCCGTCGGGTCGGAGGGCGCGGGCCGGGTCCGCGAGGTTGATGAATGGTGCGTCGGCGGCGA
Organism: Candidatus Limnocylindrales bacterium; assembly: GCA_035996105.1. Classification (GTDB taxonomy): domain Bacteria; phylum Chloroflexota; class Limnocylindria; order Limnocylindrales; family CSP1-4; genus SPCO01. The sequence continues at coordinate 7,324 of DASYJV010000214.1, forward strand.
TCCGGGCGACTTCCTGGTGGGCCACCGCCGACTTGACCTCCTGGGCGTCCACTCGAGCGAGCCTCCGGATCTCGGGCGTCAGGCCCGACCGGGCGGCCGGACGCGACGCATAAAGTCTATGCAGTCTGCAAGTCGCGGCATCATAGCCTGATGGTCCGGCCGTGGTCCAGCGGCGCTTCCGGCCCGAGGCGTGGACCCGGTGCGATCGCGGCTGCGCCGGCGCGCGCGCACGGGGCCGGGTCGGCTACTCCCCGATCACCGACCAGAGGAGGCCCATCATGATGAAGAAGCCGCTGAAGAGCGCGATCAGCCCGATGCCGCCGTATGGCGAGTTCGCGCCGGTGTGGGGCACGAGCTGGAGCCCGATCCCGAAGACGACCGCCCAGCCGATGAACAGGAACGTGAACAGGAACTTCGCGTTCGGGTTGGTGATCTTGCGGACCCAGCTCGAGCCGCCCTCGGCAGTCATCGCCGAGCGGAGGATGATGGCGATCATCGTGATCACGATGACGGCCGACACGCCGAACGGGATCGGCTGCTGGAAGGCGACCAGGAAGAGCTGCACGGGCGGATGCTAGCAGATGGCCTGCCGCCCGGAACGAGGTCGGCGGCTAGGATGGATGCCTCCGTGACCCCTTTCGATCGACTCGGCCGTTTCGTCGTGCGCCGCGCCTGGTGGGTCGTCGTCGCGTGGGCGGCATTGCTGCTGCTGGCGATCCCGTTCGCGCCGCAGGTGCCCGGGCGGTTGAGCGCGGGCGGGTTCATCCTCGACGACCTCGAGTCGGCTCGGGCCAAGGCCCTCCTCGGGACCGAGCTCGGCGCGCCGCCCTCCGCGCTCGTCGTCGTCTTCTCGAGTCCCACGCTCAGCGCGGGGACGCCGGCCTTCGAAGCGGCCGCCGCGGAGGCGATGCGCGACGTCCCGACGGCGCCCCACGTCGCACGCGTCGTCTCGCACCTGCTCGCGCCAGGCCAGGTCTCGGCCGACGGTCATACCGCCTATGACATCGTCTTCCTCGACCTGCCGCCCGATGATTCGCCGAAGGCGCTCCCGATCCTGCGCGAGCGCCTCCGGGAGCCATCCGGACTGGTGGTCGAGCTTGCCGGCGGACCCGCCTTCTACGGAGACGTCCAGAGCGTTTCGGAGGCCGACCTCCGCCGGAGCGAGGTGATCTCGCTCCCGCTCGCGGCGCTCGCCCTGGTGTTCGTCTTCGGGTCGATCGTCGCGGCGGGTGTCCCGCTGGTGGTCGGTGGCTCGGCCGTGATCGTGGCGCTCGCGGCCATATTCGTCGTGGCCTCGCTCACCCCGATGAGCATCTTCGTGCTCAACCTCGCGACGCTCCTGGGGCTCGGCCTCGGGGTCGACTACTCGCTGCTCATGACGAGCCGCTTCCGGGAGGAGCTCGCGCTGCGACCGCCCGGCCCGGAGCGGGTCGCCGATGCCGTTCGGGTCACGGTCGCGACGGCCGGTCGGGCGGTCTTCTTCAGCGGCCTGACCGTCCTGCTCGGGCTGCTGGGCCTGGTCCTCTTCGAGTTCATGATCCTGCGCTCGGTCGGGATCGCCGGGGCGATCGTGGTCGGGCTGGCGGTCGCGTCCGCCCTGACCCTGCTGCCGGCCGTCCTGACCATCGTCGGCCCACGGATCGACCGGTTCGCGGTGCGCAAGGTCGCCGCAGCACCCGGGACGCACGGTGCCTGGTCGCGGCTCGCCCGGTGGGTGATGCGTCGTCCGGTGGCCGTCCTCGTGCCGACCCTGGCGATCATCCTGCTGCTCGGATCGCCGTTCCTGCACGTCCGGTTCAACGCGCCGGACTCGTCGATCCTGCCGCCGTCGGTCCCGTCGCGAGCCGCGTTCGACCGGCTGCGCGCGCAGTTCGGCGAGGGCGAGTTCGCCCCGATCGTCATCGCCATCCGGACCGGCGGCTCGGCGACGAGCGCAACGAACCTCGCCGGCTTGTACGACTACTCGCGACGGCTCGCGGCGGACGCCCGGGTCACCCGGGTCGACAGCCTCGTCGACGTCGATCCGCGCCTGACGCTGGCCCAGTACACGCTCCTGTACGGCGATCCGAATGGGCCGCGCGATCGATACCTCCAGACCGCGTTGGCCGCGACGACCCGCGACAGCCTGACCGCCTTCACGATCTTCACCCCGTACGGTCCGAACCGCGACCTGGGAAAGGCCCTGGTGAGGGACCTGCGGACTCCCGGGAGTGGCATCGCTCCGCCATCGGGAATGACGATCCTCGTCGGCGGCGGCGCGGCTGACGTCGCCGATGTCGTCGACCGCGTGCGCGCGGATTTCCCGCGGACCGCGCTGTTCATCGTGGTGTCGACCTACCTCGTGTTGTTCGTCCTGCTTCGGTCGGTCGTCCTCCCGGTCAAGGCATTGGTCATGAACACGCTGTCGATCGTGGCCAGCTTCGGCGCGCTCGTCTGGATCTTCCAGGACGGCAACCTGTCGGCGCTCCTCGGCTTCCAGCCGCTCGGGTTCGTCGAGACGACCCAGCCGGTGATCCTGTTCTGCGTCCTGTTCGGGCTGTCGATGGACTACGAAGTGTTTCTCCTGACCCGGATGAAGGAGGTCTGGGACCGGACCGCCGACAACGCGGGCGCCGTCGCGAGCGGGCTCGAGCGGAGCGGGCGAATCGTGACGTCAGCGGCGCTGATCGTCGTCCTCGTCGCGGGCTCGTTCGCGTTCGCCGACATCGTCCTGATCAAGGCACTCGGCGTCGGCATGGCCATTGCCGTGGCGCTCGACGCCACGGTCGTTCGTGCGCTGCTCGTGCCGGCGACCATGCGGCTGCTCGGCCGCTGGAACTGGTGGATGCCGGCCAGGCTGGAACGCATCCTCGCCGGGCGCTTGCCGGCATCCGAGGCCGAAGTCGAGGCGGCGATCCGATGAGACCGGCAC
>DASYJV010000215.1:0-6456 GCA_035996105.1 Candidatus Limnocylindrales bacterium
AGCAGGAGCCGGTCGATCGACTCGCGATCGGCGGCACGCTCGGCCTCCCCGTGGGCGGCCTCGTTGTAGTCGCTGCGTTCGCGCAGCTGGTCGTCCTCGAGCTCGAGCAGGAGGCGCGTGATCTCGTAGTCGAGGTGCGCCGGATCGAGCCCGCGCGCATCGGGACCGGACTTGGCCACCAACGCCCGTGCGAGCGCGGCGGTCTCGTCGTCGAGGGCCAGGAGAAGGTCCTCCCACCGGAACGGCGGATGGACGCCCTCGTCGTTCGACGCTCGCTGGAAGACGATCGCCCGGAACAGCTCCCGTGCGACCGTGCTCGGCAGCTGATCGGGCCCGAGCTCGTTGACGACGCGCAGCTGCTCGTCGGGGACGAGCAGGAGGAGCCGGAGCAACTCCGACTCGACCGGGGTGACCGCGCGCAGGATGTCATGGATCGGCAGCGCATCGGGCGACGACAGCACGGCGTCCGCCGTGATCCGCGACGGCGAGGACTGGCCGATGGGGTTGCGTGCCGGTCGGTCCAGGACCTGGCGCAGGACACGATCCTCCACGCCCGACGCGAGGCGAACCTGGCCGATCGCCTCGTCGCGTCGCAGCGGGTCGGTGACCTCACGGATCGCCGGCATCACAGCCTCGACGAAGCCGATCCGCCCGGAGCTCGTCTTGAGGTCGAAGCGGCTCGTGTGGTAGTCGATCAGGTATTCGAGGAGTGGCTTGGCCTTCGCGATGGCCGCCTCCCACAGGGCTGGCGCCTCGCGGACGACCTCGTCGGGGTCCTTGCCGTCGGGCAGTCGGGCCACGCGGACATCCTCCAGCTTGACGCCGGACGTGTCCTTCTGGAGCTCGCCGATGAGGCCGACCAAGGCGGTCATGCCCGCGCCACCCGCCTTCTCACCCGCCGCATCGACGTCGTAGGCGAGCGCGATCCGGCTGGCGTACCGGGTGAGCAGCGCGACCTGGCCCGGCGTGAGCGCGGTCCCGAGGCTTGCCACCACGTTGTCGAAGCCGGCCTGGTGCGCGCTCAGCGCATCGGTGTAGCCCTCGACGATGACCGCCTGGCCGGTTTTGCGGATAGGCCCCTTGGCCTTGTCGATCAGGTAGAGCGTGCGGCTCTTGTCAAAGAGCGGTGTCGCCGGCGAGTTGAGGTACTTCGGCCCCTCGCCCTCGAGCAGGCGTCCACCCATCCCGACCGCGTGGCCGTTCTGGTCCCGGATCGGGAAGAGGACGCGCGCCCGGAACTTGTCGTAGACGCCGCCGCGGCCACTCTGGCGCGGTGACGCGAGGCCGACCTCGACAAGTTCGTCGGGGCGGACGTCGCGCTTGGTGCCGAGCGCGCGGGTCATCTGGTCCCAGCCGCCCGGCGCCCAGCCGAGTTGATGGGTCTCGATCGTCTCGTCGGTGACGCCGCGGCCGTGCAGGTAGTCGAGTGCGACGGTCCCCGCTTTCGACTGCGTCAGGACCGCGTGGTAGAACGCGATCGCACTGTCGAGCACCCCGCGGAGCCGGGCCTTGTGGGCGTCCTCGCGCTTGGTCCGCTCGTCGATCTCGACGCCGGCGCGCTGGGCGAGGGTCCGCAGCGCCTCCGGGAAGCCGACGCCGTCGCGCTGCATCACGAAGCTGAAGATGTCCCCGCCAAGACCACAGCCGAAGCAGTGCCAGCTCTCGCGGCCGGGCGTGACGACGAATGACGGTGTCTTCTCGCCGTGGAACGGGCACAGACCCTTATAGGTCGTTCCCGCCTTCTTCAGGCTGACCGTCTCGCCGACCACGTCGACGACGGACAGCTTGGTCTTGACCTCGGCTGCGACACCTACCGCCAAACGGCGCCTCCTGGAGCTGGACATGACTGTGGGCCTGTCAAGTCTTGACAAGCCCTGGAGACCGTATTGTCGCTCGCCGAGGGGTCATTTGTCAAGGGATTGTCAATACCCCTGGGGAGTACTGCGCAGCTCGATAGGGGCGGGCGACGCAGCGCGAGCGTCGCCCCGTGTCGTAGAGTGGGCCGAAGGGCCGCGCCTGAGCCGCGTCCTTGGAGGACGATCGATGGAAGAACAGGACGTCCGCGATCGCGCGGAAGCCCTCTGCGTCGCGCTCGTCGCGGGTGATATCGAACGGGCGACCGCAGACTTCAGCAAGGAGCTCCGCCAGAACCTCGGCGAGGTGCTCGTGCTGCTGCCCCTTCCCTCGGTCGCGGCGACCATCCAGTCCGTCGACCGCGGCGGCGGTTCCGGCTACACCGTCGTCCTGGAGCTCGTCGGGGAGACCGAGACGGTGGTCATCCAGACACGCTGGAAGGAGCGCGATGGGCGGGCGACGCTCATCGAGGCCAGCCACCTGAGCAAGACCGCGACGACGACGCCGACCGACGAGGCCGACGGCGCGCCCGAGGGTGAGGGGGATCGCCCATGACCGACGCGCTCGCGCTGGCGACACGCGGCCTGCAGAAACGTTATGGCAGCCGGACCGCCCTGGCCGGCCTCGACCTCGCCGTCCCGCTCGGCGTCGTGTACGGCTTCCTCGGCCCCAACGGCGCCGGCAAGACGACGACGATGCGACTGCTGACGGGTCTCATCCATCCCGATGCGGGCTCGATCGAGATCCTCGGTCGCCCGTTCGGGCGTCGCGACCGACGCCACCTGTTCGATGTCGGTGCGCTCATCGAGTCGCCCTCCTTCTACCCGTACCTGTCGGCTCGAGAGAACCTGCGGGCGCTCGCGGCGACCGGTGCCCCGACCCGGGCCACCCGGATCGAGGAGCTCCTCGAGCTCGTCGGCCTGCTCGACCGGGCGCGTGACAAGGTCCAGACGTACTCGCTGGGGATGAAACAGCGTCTTGGCATCGCGGCAGCGCTGCTCAGCGATCCGCGGCTGCTCCTGCTCGACGAGCCCTCGAACGGCCTCGACCCGGCCGGCATCGTGGCCATGCGCGAGACGCTCAAGAACCTGGCGGCCTCGGGCAAGACCGTCTTCGTGTCGAGCCACATCCTCGGTGAGGTCGAGCAGCTGGCCGACGTCCTGGGCATCATCGCGTCCGGCCGATTGGTCCGCGAAGGCCCGATCGCGCAGCTGCTCGAGGGCGAAGGCGTGGTCCGCATCCGGGTCGCGCCGGCCGAGGCCGCGGCCGCGACGAGCGTGCTCGGGCGGCTCGTCGCCGATGCGCCAGCGACGGTCGGCGAGGACGGCTGGATCTCGCTCCGCATCGCTCCTGATCGTGCAGCGGAGGTCAACCGGGCGCTGGCCATCGCCGGCATCTACGCGTCGGGGCTGGAGACCGGCAGCGACCTGGAGTCGCTCTTTCTCGAGCTCACGCGCGGCGATGGCGGCGGTGATCCCGAAGGCACCTTCTTCGGGGTCGCGGGCGGCGACGCCGGGCCACCTGCGAGCGATCTTCGATGAGGCTGTTCACGGCCGGCCTTCGCAAGCTCGTCAGGCGGCCGGCGACGTATGTCACGTTCGGGCTGCTGGTCGGGCTCTTGACGCTCATCTACCTGGCCGTCGGCGGGACCGCCCGTCAGGCCGCGACAAGCCCGAACGGCGCCGAGACGCTCCTGCTGCTGACCTTCCCGGGCGCCTACACCCTCCTGCTGTCGTTCATCCTGGGTCTCGGCGGCCTGTTCGCGATGATCTACGGCGCGGCCATCGCTGGCTCCGAGTGGACCTGGGGCACGCTCAAGGCGGCCGTGGCACGCGGCGAGAGTCGGAGCCGCTATCAGCTGCTGTCGTTCGCTTCGATCGGTGTGATGCTCGGGAGCGGCCTCGCGGTGGCCTTCGCCATCGGCATCGTGGTGGTCATCCTCGCGGCCGGGATCGCGGGCGTCTCGATCGCCGGTCTTGGCGACGCCGCGACCCTGCGCACGCTCCCCGAGCTCCTGGGTCGCGGCTGGCTGGCGCTGGCCGAGGCCGGTGCGCTCGGGTTCGCCATCGCGACCGTCGCCCGGAGCCAGCTCGCCGGCATCGGGGTCGGGATCGCGTTCTACTTCGGCGAGCAGTTCGCATCGATCTTCCTGCCTGATGTGGTGAAGTACCTGCCGTTCAACGCCGCGGCCGCTGTCGTGGCGACATCGACCCGGGTCGGCGGCGGCGGGGGCCCGGTAGCGCGGCTCGACCCGGATACCGCGCTGCTCGTCGTGGCCGCCTGGCTCATCGGCGCGCTGCTGGTGACCGCGCTGTTCACGGAGCGCGCCGAGATCTCCGGCTGACGTCGGATTCCGCGGCGTTTGCGCCTCGATGGGCCCCGCCGAGACGATTCTGTAATGGCCGGCATGGTGGACTCGGATCAACGTCCGTATGAGTGTCCATCGTCGTGTCACCGACCCTCGTGCTGAACCCGAGATATGACGCCGAGTTCGTGGCCGTAGCGGAGGCGATCGTGACCAACGGTGTCGATCTGCCCGGCGAACTCCAGGAGCGGCTCCGGGAGACCTATCCGAAAGCCGTCGTTCGGGCGCGCGAACTCAACGGTGAGGCGTTCACCATCTGGTATGTCTATCGCGACGGCCATTGGATCCCGGGTGTGGCAAGCTCCCCGCAAGGAGGCTGACCGTGTCTGACGTGGAGAACGATCTTCGCGCCACCGCAGAGGACATCGCGGCCGATGCCGCCCGGCTGACCGTCATCGAGGTGGAGAAAGCCCGCATGAGTTCGCACGACCCCCGTCTCGCTGACCTCAGCGCGGAGAGCGAGCGGATCGCCGGGCGCCTGGTCCCGAAGACCGCGGCCGAGACCCTGCTCACCGATCGGATGGCCAGCAACGAGGGCGCTGACGGCTGAGGCCGGCCGCCTGCGCGCCGACCCACCCCCCGGTACGTTCGAGGGGGTGTCCTGAGGGCCTTCCGAGCCTATGGTCGCGGGGTCATGCACCATCCCGGGCCTTCGGGCACCTCGCCAGCCAGCGGCATTCGCCGGGTCGTGAGCGCATCGCTGCTCGCGGCATCGGTCGCCCTGGTCGGCGTGCCGAGCCTTGCCTTCGCGGCCGGTCCGTCGGCGAGCCCGGACCCGGCATCGGAGCCAGCCGCGTCCGTGGTGCCGACCTCCACGGCCGCCCCGACGTCCACGGCGGCACCCGTCCAGACGCCGGACCCGACGCCGGTGACCACGCCCGCACCGACCCCCGATCCCGCACCCGTCGACACGCCCTCGCCGACGCCTGCTTCCTCGCCGGGCCCGACCCCGTCCCCCGCCCCGAGTCCGCCACCGCTGCCGATGCGCAGCATGAACCTGTTCGTGGCTGCGGGGTTCCGGTTTCAGAACCCGAACTGGGCCGCGTGCACGGCCACCTCGGTCCGCACGATGCTCAACTGGATCGCGGAGCATTCGGTGGGCGGCCCGGGCTTCACGTGGCAGCCGACGCTGGCGGCCTCGGTCCGGGACCGGATCCTCGCCTGGGAGCGCGTCCACGACACGCTGGCCGGTGGTCACGGGTCGGACCCGCACGGCTGGCGGAATGCCCTCAATTACTACGGCTGGGGCGCCGGTACGCTCGTCGCCGGCACGCGCGTCTATGACGACTTCGCCTTCAGCACCTTCGCCGACGCGATGAAGGCCACCGTTCGCGCGCTCGCCGCGACCGGCAAGCCGGTCGGGATGCTCGGCTGGCGGGGTGCCCACGCGATGATGATCACCGGATACTTCGGGCTGATCGGCAACCCGTTCGCTCGAAACGCGGCCGGTCACTACACCAACGCCTTCTCCGTGGCGGGCTTCTACATCACCGACCCGCTCCGTGAATCGGTCGTCGTCAATCGGCCGATCTCGTTCCGGGCGCTGCGCGTCACGACGAACTACCGACTGCGCTTCCAGCCCTATTTCGAGACCGACAGCCGATACGACGACCCGTACACGCCCGGCTGGCGGATCTCGCGCACCGAGTGGTACCGCCGCTTCGTCGTGATCCTGCCCGTCCGATAGTCCGGGCGCCAGCCCCGCCGATCGCAGCCCGCCCGCCGACCCCGTAGACTCGCTTCGGCGGCCTCCCGCCCCCGTCACCACGCGCCGCCAGGAGCCTGCACCGATGTCAGCCACGCCGAGCGGCAGCGCGAGCCGCGAACCCGCCACGGTACGGATCGCGATGTGGAGCGCCGGCCATCGCTGGCCGGTCGTCGTCGCGTGGTTCGTCATCACCATCGGCGTCTTCGTCGTCAGCCTGTCGTTCGGCGGGATCGATGCGGCCGAGGCCAACGCGAACCCCAACGAACGCAAGCTCGAGGCGAGCGAGGCCTACGACCTGTTCTCGGCTGGGGGGGTGAACGACCCGTACGAGCAGTTCGTCCTCGTCGTCGGCGGTCAGCCGGGGGCGGTCTCCGATCCGGCCTTCACCGCGGTGGTCTCCGACCTGGTGGCCAAGCTCAAGGCCGCGGGTGCCCCGCTCGGTGGGGTGCAGACCGCAACCTTCGACCAGATCGCCGATCCGCTGCGGGCGCCACCGACCGCCGGCCTCGTCTCTGCCGACGGGTCGACC
>DASYJV010000216.1:0-4314 GCA_035996105.1 Candidatus Limnocylindrales bacterium
GGATCTTCTCGATGAAGCCGGCATACGTCCCGCGCATCTGCGGGGCGACGCCCGAGCTCGGGTCCGCGGTCATCCCGGCGAGATGGGCCTCATAGACCACCGTCTCGCGCCACGGGCGTTCGATCGGCCGGTCGCCCTCCCAGTCGTACTGCCGGGTGTCGATGACCACGCTCTTCATCGGGGGCGCCGTCGGGTCGTCCACGCCGGCATCGACCCGCCGATAGCCATCCGGGAGCACGACACCGCGGCCGTACGGGTCGATGAGCGTTCGCGTCGGGTCGAAGCGCAGGCCACGTTCGGGCGCCCACGGGCCGTGCGCGGCGTAGCCGTACAGCTGGCCGGACGCGACGCCCGGGAGGAACGCGTGCCAGTACTCGCCGGTCCGGTTCGCATGCGGGTCGAGGCTGACCCGGCGTGTCGGCACGACATCGGCCGAGCCATCGAAGAGCAGGATGTCGATGCCGGTCGCATGCCGGGCGTACACGCACAGGTTGACGCCGCCGCGCAGCACGGTCGCGCCGAGCGGGTGAGCGATGCCTGGCTGGATCCCGGCTGGTCGCGTGGCGGTCAGCGGACGCCTCCGAGGACGCCGGGGAAGGGCCCGGTCGACCCGGACCTTACTACGAAGGGTCGGAGAAACCCCGGGCGGTGGCGAGGTGGTGGGTGAGACCCGAGGGCGCCGTTACCAGCATCCCCGCCAGCCGGGCCTCGAGCAGCGTGTCGGCCACGTCGGCCACCTCGCGCACGGCCTCCCGCAGCTCCGCCTCGAAGCGCGACTCGTCATGCCAGGGCATGGCGTCGATCCGACCCGGGATCAACGCATCCTCGGCCACGGCGCGGATGACTTCCTCGATCCGCTCGCGCGCATAGGCGCCGTGCATGCTCCGGCGGATCCTGTCTTCGTCCCTCGTGACGGTCATCTCGGTCTCGGACGACCCTCGTGTCAGCGTCGGCATCGCGCCTCCGGTCTCCCGCCGCTCCACATCCGCTGGGATGTGCCGGGCCATCAATGATACGCCCGATGAGGATCCAGGCCCCGCGGGCGCGATCCCGAGCGGAGGCTCAGTGGCCGGCCGAGATCTCGCGCTTCCGACGCGCGACGAAGGCATCGAGGCCCTCGAGGACCGCCGGATCGAGCGGTGGCGCGACGGCTTCGCGGAGGAGCCGCTTCCAGATCGTGTTCGCTCGCTGGGTCGCCGTCTGCGCCCCGTCCGACTGCCAGGTCTCGAAGTTGCGCCAGTCAGAGACGAGCGGGCGATAGAACGCGGTCTCATAGCGTTCGAGGGTGTGCGCGCTGCCAAAGAAGTGACCGCCCGGGCCGACCTCGGCGATGGCATCGAAGCCCAGGCTGGCGTCGTCTACCGGGAGCGGCTGGAGGACCTCCGACAGCATCTGCAGGATCTCCGCGTCGATGACCAGCTTCTCGTACGAAGCGGTCAGCCCGCCCTCCAGCCAGCCGGCGCCCTGGTACAGCAGGTTGGCCCCGCCCATCAACGCGCCCCAAACGGCCATCTCCGATTCGTAGGCGGCCTGGGCGTCGACCACGTTCGAGGCCGTGGTGTTGGATGAGCGCCAGGGCAACCCATAGCGGCGGGCCAGCTGGCCGCTCGCCAGCGCGCCCTTCACCGATTCTGGCGTGCCGAACGCCGGAGCCCCCGTGCGCATGTCGACATTCGAGGTGAATGCGCCGTAGACCATCGGGGCGCCGGGACGCACGATCTGCGAGAGGGCCACGAGGAAGAGTGCCTCGGCGTTCTGCTGGGCCAGCGCGCCGGCCAGCGAGACCGGGCTCATCGCGCCGGCAAGCGTGAACGGGGTCGCGACCACCGGCTGGCCATGGAGCGCCATCTCCATCAGGCCGTCGCCCATCGGGCCATCGAGACGGAGCGGAGAGTTCGTGTTGATGACCGTCATCAGCGACGGCTCGCGCAGCAACGTGTCCCGGTCGACCGAGCGGATGAGACACGCGACCTCGAGCGCGTCGTCGACCGGGCGAGCCCCGAAGCCGAGGCACTGCCAGGTCTTGTCGAGCTCGACCGCGAAGGTCCGGTACATGTCGAGGTGGCGGGTCTCGACCGGCAGGTCGTTCGGCTCGAGCGGGCCACCACCCTCCTGGTGGATGACGTCGATGGCGCCGATGATCCGCACGTAGTCGACGAAGTCCGCGAAGTTGCCAGCGCGCCGGCCCCGATCGAGATCGCTGACGAAGGCCGGGCCGCCGACCGCCCCGAACACGAGGTTCGTCCCGCCGAAGCGGATGTTGCGCTCCGGGTTCCGGGCATACAGCTCGAACTCGGCCGGTGCGGTCGAGATGAGTCCCTCGACCTGGGCGGGATCGAGCCGGACACTCCGCGTCAGTCGGTCGACCGTGCCGCCGGCTGCCCTGAAGGCGTCGAGCGCACGATCACCGAGGACCTCGACACCGATCTCGGCGAGGATCCGCAGCGATGCGTGGTGGATCGTCTCGACCTGGTCGGCCGACAGCACCTCGAGGGGTCGGAACGGATTGCTGAGCCGACGCCAGGGCAGCAGCGCGAGACCGGGCGCCGTGCGGCGCGGGCGCCGGTGCGGGCCACCGTGCGGTTGATCCACGGGGGGATGCTACGGCCGCATCGCCGTCCGCTGCGTCGAGGTCCTGCGTGATGCCCCGATGCGGGACGCGCAACGTCGATCCGACATCTCTCAGGAGCCTCTCAGAGGACGCGCGCTCAATGGGCCCTGACTGCGCCACTCGGTGCGGACCCCCAGGTCGGGTCGGAGGCGTCCATGAAGCTCAAGGTCCTCGCCATCGTGGCCTTCGCGGCGGTCGGCATCGGCGCCGCGTTCGTGGCCCTCGGCGGCTTGCCGGCGAGCGCCGCCTCGACGACCCAGTACCTGACCGGCGCGGTCGCGACCGGGAACGTCACCAACGACGTTGCCGCCACGGGCACAGTGGCCACAACCGCCGCATATGGCGCCGCGTTCGGCGCCCCGACCCATCTCGCGAGTGCGACGGCCTCGGCGTCGGCCGGGGGCTCGACGACGTGGACCGTCACCGCGGTCAAGGTGAAGGTCGGCGACAGCGTCAAGAAGGGCGCGGTCCTGGCAACGGCCTCGGCGACCGATCTCAAACGGCAGTACGCCGACGCGACGGCCAATCTCGCCACGGCCAAGATCCAGCTGACGATCGCCACCGAGAACCTGGCCGCCGCGACGACGACCGCGGCCATCCGCCAGGCCCGGATGACGCTCTACAACGCCCAGACACAGGTCTCGAATGCGACCAAGACCCGGGCCGACCTCCTCACCCAGATCAAGCTGGCCACGCTCGTTGCACCGATCGACGGACTGGTCACCGCGGTGAACATCGCGCCCGGTCTCGATGCCCCGTCGGGGGACGCCATCGTCATCGACGCCGCAACGTTCCAGGTCACCGCCGACGTCGTCGAGACCGATCTCGCGGCCATGAAGGTCGGGCAGACGGCGTCGGTCTCGATCTCCGCGCTGAGCACCGTCGTCCCGGGTCTGGTCACGGCCATCGCGCCGACCACCACCGGCAGCACGACCGGCGCCGTCGTGTCCTATGCGGTGACGGTCTCGCTCGACCACCCGCCGGCCACGGTCCGGGTCGGGATGACCGCGAACGTCACGATCACCACGGACAGCGTGACCAACGTCACGACCGTCCCGGCAGCGTCGCTCCGCGGCACCCCGGGCGCCTACACGGTGCTCGTCCTCGGTGCCGACGGGACGCCCACCGCCCAGCCCGTCCAGGTGGGGCTCGTGACGAACACGACGGCCCAGATCAAGAGCGGCCTGACGGTCGGCCAGCAGGTCGTCACCGGGATCAATACGCCACAGACGGCGACCAGCGGCGCGAACGGCGGAGCGGGTGGCCTCAACGGCGGCCTGGGCGGGCCGCTGCCGGGCACCGTGACGCGTCGCGGCGGGAACGGGAACTAGGCCATGACCGAGGCGATCATCTCCCTCGACCACGTCAGCCGGGTCTACTCGATGGGCCGGATGGAGGTGCCGGCATTGGCCGATGTCAGCCTCGAGGTCCATCGCGGCGAATTCGTCGCGATCGTCGGGCCATCGGGCTCCGGCAAGACGACGATGATGAACATCCTCGGCTGTCTCGACCGACCGACGAGCGGCTCCTACAGCCTGGCCGGCACGCCGGTCGCTGAGCTCGACGACGACGGCCTGGCCAAGGTCCGCAGCCGGAGCATCGGCTTCGTCTTCCAGTCCTACAACCTCCTGCCCCGGACGAGCGCACTCGACAACGTCGCGACGCCGCTCCTCTACCAGGGCGTCGGGCGACGCGAGCGGGTC
>DASYJV010000217.1:0-4949 GCA_035996105.1 Candidatus Limnocylindrales bacterium
CGAGCTGACCTGGTACCGCGCCATCCTGGCCCAGGGCTGGAAGCGACAGCTGCGCCGGATGTTCGGTGCCGTGGGTGCCCCGATCGAGCGCCTGGTCCGCGTCCGGATGGGCCCGGTTCGCCTCGATGACCTGCCGAGCGGTCGCGCGCGCCGCCTGCGCGCACCGGAGGTCCGCGGCCTCGGAGCGGGGGCGGGCGTCAGCCGCGCCGGTGCGAAGGCGGCGGGCCAGCGGGACCGGGCAGCCGACAGCCGACCCACACCACGCGACGGGCCACCGGCACGACGGCGGGCGACCGAACCTCCGACCGGTCGATGACCATCACGCTGTGGAACGCCCGGCTGCTCGATGGCCTGGGCGGGCCCGCGATCGACGGCGCGAGTGTGACCATCGAGGATGCCACCATCGTGGCGGTCGGCGAGGGACGCGGGGCCCCTCCGGCGGACGCGATCGAGCTCGGTGGCCGGACCCTCATGCCCGGGCTCATCGACGCCCACGCGCACGTCTCGAGCGACACGGAGCGCAGTCCCGGCTTCGGCCCTCCACCCGAGCTCCACGGGGAGGATCCGCGTCCGCGGGAGCTTGGCTGGTTCGTGCTCGCGAAGTCGGCTTCCGCGATGCTCGACGCCGGGATCACGACCGTGCGCGACGTCGGCAGTTACGACGGCGAGGCGATCGTCCTGCGTCGCGCGGTGGAGCTCGGGCTGGCCGATGGGCCGCGGATCCTGTCCTGCGGGAAGATCGTCTCGGCGACCGCACCCGGGGCGCGCATCTTCGGCACGATGTATCGCGAGGCCGACGGCCCGTGGGAGATGCGCAAGGCCGTTCGCGAGCAGATCCGCGACGGCGCCGATTACATCAAGATCATGGCCACCGGGGCCCGGTCGGTCGTTCGCGAAGACCCCGAGCCTGCCCAGATGACGCGCGAAGAGGTCCAGGCCGTCGTCGACGAAGCCCACCGGATGGGGTTCCGCGTCGCCGCCCATGCGGAGGGCCTGGGTGGCGCCCGGATCGCCGTCGAGGAGGGCGTCGATACCATCGAACATGGCCTGTCGCTCCACCGCGCGCCGGAGCTGCTGGCGCGCATGGCCGAACGCGGGATCGTGCTCGTCCCGACGCTCTCGACCTTCGATGACCTGGCCGAGCGCTTCGCGCCGATGTTCGCTGCGCGCCTGGTGGATCAGGCCAGGCACCAGGCCGAGGACGCCCGGATGACGCTCGTGGCGGCGCAGCGCGCCGGAGTGACACTTGCGATGGGCTACGACAGCGGCCCGCCCGGTGCCAGCGCGAACGAGCTCGTCCGGATGGCCGAGGGCGGGATCGGGGCTGCGGCAGCCATCCGAGCCGCCACGGCCGGTTCGGCGGAGGCTCTCGGTCTGCTCGATCGGATCGGAACGGTCGAGGTCGGCAAGATCGCGGACCTGCTGGTGGTCGATGGCGATCCGACCGCCGACCCGTCCGTCCTGCTCGAACCCGCGCGCCGCTGGCTCGTCATCCAGGCGGGCCGCCCGGTGGCGGGGGAGGGGCGGCGCAGCGGCGGTTGGCCGAGCCGGTGAGCGATCCCGGGACGCTCGCGGAAGGAACGCTCATGTGGGAGCCCTCCGCGGCGTTCAAGGAAGGCGCCAATCTCACCCATTACCTGGCCTGGCTCCAGCGCGAACACGGGCATTCGTTCAGCGACTACGCGGCGCTTTGGCGCTGGTCGGTCGAGGATCTCGAGGCGTTCTGGACGTCCATCGTCGACTACTACCACCTCCCGCTCCACGGCGATCGGAGCCGGGTCCTCGGTCAGCGGACGATGCCCGGGGCGGTCTGGTTCGAGGGTGCCCGGATCAACTACGCGGAGGCGCTGTTCCGGCAAGCCTCGACCGAGCGCCCGGCACTCCTCTTCCAGTCGGAGCGTGAGCCGCTCCGCGAGACCTCGTGGGCGGACCTGGAGACCTCGGTGGCAGCCGTCGCGGCAGGACTTCGTCGACTCGGCGTCGGGCGCGGCGATCGCGTTGCGGCGGTCGTCCCGAATGCGCCAGAGGCGGTGATCGCCTTTCTCGCGTGCGCCAGCCTCGGCGCGATCTGGGCTTGCAGCTCCCCGGATCTCGGGGTCCGCAGCCTGATCGACCGGTTCGCCCAGATCGAGCCCAAGGTCCTGATCGCGGTCGATGGCTACACCTACGGCGGCCGGACGTTCGACCGTCGAGCGGTCATCGACGAGATCCGGGCCGGGCTCGGGTCGCTCGAGCGGACCGTGCTGATCCCGTATCTGGATCCCGACGCGAAACCCGCCGCCGGCGACCCAGCCGCGATGTCGTGGGCCGAGCTCATGGCCGGCCCGACCGCGCCGATCACGTTCGAGCGCGTGCCATTCGAGCATCCGCTCTGGATCCTCTACTCGTCGGGCACGACCGGGTTGCCCAAGGCCATCGTCCATGGCCACGGCGGCGTCGTCCTCGAGCACTCGAAGGTGGTCGGGCTCCACTGCGACGTCCGTGTCGGCGACCGGATGTTCTGGTTCACCACGACCGGCTGGATGATGTGGAACCTCCTGCTCGGGTCGCTGCTCGTCGGGGGGACGGCCGTCCTCTACGACGGAAGCCCGGGCCATCCGGACCTGGGGGTCCTGTGGGAGATGGCCGAGCGTGCCGGGGTGACGCTCTTCGGGACGAGCGCCGCGTTCCTCGCCGCGAACCGCAAGCACGGCGCGCGACCCGGCGCGGAGCACGACCTGTCCAGCCTCCGGGCGATCGGCTCGACCGGGTCGCCGCTCCCCACCGATGTCTACGGCTGGGTCTACCGGGAGGTGAAGGCCAACGTCTGGCTCGTGTCGCTGAGCGGCGGGACGGATGTCGCGAGCGCTTTCGTCGGCGGCGTCCCGACCCTCCCGGTCAACGCCGGCGAGCTCCAGGCTCGATCGCTCGGGGCACGCGTCGAGGCCTTCGACGCCGACGGCCGGTCGGTCGTGGGTGAGACCGGAGAGCTCGTCCTGACCGCGCCGCTGCCGTCGATGCCGGTGCGATTCTGGAACGATCCCGACGACCGACGCTATCGCGAGAGCTATTTCGAGATGTACCCCGGTGTCTGGCGCCACGGCGACTGGATCCGGATCACCGAGCGCGGCAGCGCGGTCATCGAAGGGCGATCGGATTCCACGCTCAACCGCCAGGGCATCCGCTTCGGGACGAGCGAGCTGTATGGCGTGGTCGAGGCGTTGCCCGAGATCCTCGACAGCTTGGTAGTCGGGCTCGAGCTGCCTGGCGGCCGGTACTGGATGCCGCTCTTCGTGGTGCTCGCCGGCGACCTGGAGCTCGACGACGAGCTGAGCGGTCGGATCAGACGTTCGATCCGGGAGTCGCTGTCGGCTCGCCACCTGCCCGACGCCATCGTCGCGGTCCCGGCCATCCCGCGCACCCTGACCGGCAAGAAGATGGAGGTCCCGGTCAAGCGGCTCCTACTCGGCCGGACGCTCGCCGAGGTCGCGGCCCCGGGTGCCACCGCCGACCCGCGGGCACTCGAGTTCTTCGCCGACTACGCCGGGGTCGTCGCGGCCATGACCGCGCCCCGCTAGCGGGTATCCTGCGACGATGGACGCCCCCACCGGATCGACCCGCAGCAAGCTCGTCGTGGCCCTCGATGGCCCGGGGTCGTCGGGCAAGAGCAGCGTCGGAGCGGCCGCCGCGCTCGAGGTTGGCTACCGCTTCTGCGACACCGGGCTGCTCTACCGAGCGGTGACCTGGCTGGCGCTCGCTCGACGCGTGTCGGCCTCCTATCCGCACGCCATGCGCGGCCTGGTCGACGAGGTCGAGCTGAGCCCGGATCCGCAGGGTCGTCTGGCCCGGGTCCTGGTCGACGGCGTCGATCACACCGAGGACGTCCACAGCCCCGCGGTCGACGCGGCGGTCTCGGCGGTCGCGGCGATCCCCGAGCTGCGGCTCGCCCTCCTCGATCGCCAGCGGGATCTGGCCAGGGCGGGGGGGATCGTGATGGCGGGTCGCGATATCGGGACGGTCGTGCTCCCCGACGCCGACCTCAAGATCTTCCTCGAGGCGTCGGTCGAGGAGCGTGCCCGTCGCCGCGCCGAAGAGCGCGGCATCGATCCCGAAGGCGCCGGACTGGACGCCATCCTTGAGGCGCTCCGGCGTCGCGACGAGCTCGATTCGACGCGGGCCGTGGCGCCGCTCCGGGCCGCCCCCGACGCCCGCATCATCTCGACCGACGGCAACCGGTTCGTCGACACGGTCGACGCGGTCGTCAATGCGATCCGTGACGCCGAGGCGCGCCGGGCCGCCGAACCGGAACGGAGCGGCGCCAGCGCATGAGCGAGATCGCGGCGCCGATCGACAGCTCGATCACGCCGCTCATCACCGCGCTGACCACCGCGGGTCGGGTCTTCGGGCGGGTAGTGAGCCGGATCAGCGTCGAGGGAGCGGTGGACGAGATCCCGCGCCAGGGACCGGTCATCCTGGTCGCCAATCACGCCTCGAACCTCGACGCCGTGGTCATCGGCTCGGAGTTGATCCCGAAGCTCGGGCGGCGGATCCATTGGCTCGGCAAGAAGGAGCTCTTCGCATGGCCGGTGATCGGCTGGGCGGCGGCCAATGGCGGCGTCCATCCGGTCGATCGCGGCGCGGCCGACATCGAGGCATTTCGCCTGGCGAGCCGGATCCTCGAGGAGGGCCACATCCTGTTCCTCTTCCCGGAGGGGACGCGCAGCCCCGATGGCACGCTCCAGGAGGCCCGTGACGGGATCGCCGTCCTCGCCATGCGGTCCGGGGCGCCGATCGTCCCGCTGGCGATCGCCGGCTCGAGCCAGGTCTGGCCGAAGGGGCAGTCGCTGCCGCATCCCGGCGGGCGCGTCAGGGTGCGTGTCGGGAAGCCATTCGTACCGGCCGAGCTGCTCCCGCCGGGCATCGACCGCCGCACCGCGAAAGCCCTCGTGACGCGGTTGGTCATGGAGCGG
>DASYJV010000218.1:0-2318 GCA_035996105.1 Candidatus Limnocylindrales bacterium
GAGGCGAGCGCAGCATGGATGGCGGCCATCCCCGACGCGAGGGCGACGCCCGCCGCACCACCGGCGAGCTCGGCATAGGCGCTCCCCAGCGCGCTCGTGGTCGGGTTCGAGATACGGCTGTAGGCATACCCGGCACGTCCGTCGGCCGCCACCCGGCCGAGCTCGTCCGCATCACCCGAGGCGAAGGTCGCGGTCTGGTAGATCGGGACCGTGGTCGGATGCTGGTCGACGCGCGGAGCGGTTGACGCGGCGCGGATGGCGCGAGTCGAAAAGCCCCTGGGGGTCGGGCGGGACCCCTGCTCCGTGTCACTCACCGGGCGATGCTACACCGGAGCGGCGGGCTGGCTCGGTTCCGGGATGGAGACACCGGTGACCCGGTCCTTGCCGGCCCGCTTCGAGGCATACATCGCGCCGTCGGCGCTGATGATCAGCTCGTCCGCGGTCCGGCCGTCGTCCGGGTAGGCGACGACACCGATCGAGAGTGACGGACGCGGTCCGCCGGCCGGCATCTCGATCCCGGTCGAATTCACGCCGATCCGGATCTTCTCGGCGAGCACGAATGCGCCGGTCGGATCGGTCTCGGGCAGGAGGACCACGAACTCGTCGCCGCCGTAGCGCGCCGCGGTATCGATCTGGCGTACGCCTTCCGTGATGACCTTGCCGACACCACGCAGCACCCGATCGCCCTGGAAGTGGCCGAGTCGGTCGTTGATCGCCTTGAGCTCATCGAGATCCATCATCAGCAGGCAGAAGCCGCGACCCGACCGCGCGCTGCGGGCGATCTCCCGTTCGATCGCCGCGAAGAAGAAGGTGCGGTTGAAGAGCCCGGTCAGCGAGTCGACGGTCGACAGCCGGATCGCGGCATCGCGCGTGCGCCGCTGGGCACGGGCGATGACCATGGCCACATACGAGAGGAGGATGAGGGCGGTCAGATTGACCCCGACGACCGCCGCCCCTGCCGTGCCGATCGGGCCGGACCCTGTGCCGGCGAAGACGGCCAGGACGTAGCCCAGGCTTCCTGCGCCGGCGAGTGCGACGGTGACGACCGGCGACACGACGAGCGCGGCGCCGCCGACGATGAGCGGGAAGGCGAAGAAGAACGGGCTCGCCACGCCACCGGTCAGTGCTACCAGCAAGGTCGCCACGGTGAGCGCGACCGAGCCTTCCACGATGAACTTCGCGGTGCCGAGCGTATCGGACGGCAAGAGGTCGTGGATGACCACGATGAACAACCCGGAAAAGGCCAGCAGGACCAGGATCGCCGGCTGGGTGTCGAGCCACAGCCCGGTCGCTGCCACGATCGCGGTCGTGGTCAGCAGGAAGATCCATGACACGATCCGGACGACGCGGTCGTAGGTCTGGGTGGAAACCCCGTCGTCGGTCGCCGAATCGTCCACCCCGCCGACGATGGCGGCCTCGGCGGCGCGGCGCTCCTCGTCGAAGCCCGACACCACCTCGCGCGAGATCGGACTCCTCCGACCGAACAGGGGCGGCACGAGGATGATCGCCATCACCGCGAGGTTCGCGGCCACGATCGCCGAGATCACCAACAGGAGTGGTCCGAGCTGCAAGTGCCGTCCTCGCTACTTGCGGGCGCGGGCGACGGAGCCCTCGCGTCCGGGCCATCTTAGTCCGCGGGACGCTGATCTCCGGTTCCTCGGGCGACCTTCGTTGCCGGTGGTCAACACGTTCCCGGCGGCGGATCCTACCGCGTGCCGTACTGGTAGGTCTGCTTGACCAGCCTGAGGTAGACGAAGGTCTCCGTGTCGCGCACGCCGTCGATCGCGCGCAGCCGGTCGGCCAGGAAGGCCAGCAGCGCCTCGTTGTCCTCGCACACGGTCTCGATCAGGAGGTCATAGCTCCCGGCCGTGATGACGACATAGTCGACCTCGGGCATCTCGGCGAGATGCTCGGCGACCTCGATGAGCTTCGAGCTCTCGCACCGGATCCCGATCATCGCCATCTGGTGGAAGCCGAGCTTGAGCGGATCGGTGACGCCGACGACCTGGAGGATCCCGCGGTCGATCAGTCGGTTCGTCCGGGCCCGGACGGCCGCTTCGGAGACGCCGAGTTCAGCGGCGATCTGGGTGAATGGCCGCCGTCCATCCGCCTGGAGATGCTCGATGATCCGCTTGTCCAGCGGGGTCACATCGTCCGAGCCCCGTCCTGCCGGTCGCCCCGGGCGGTCGGATGTTCGCATGGCCGTCGGATGCTAGCACGGGGCCGTCGCGGTCCGAACGCGCTGTCTCACCCGCCGCGGTCGAGAACGCCAAGCACCGGGGCGATCGTCTCGATCGACTCGACGGTGATCGGGTCGA
>DASYJV010000219.1:0-11798 GCA_035996105.1 Candidatus Limnocylindrales bacterium
ACACCCATGGTCGGTGGCAGACCGGCGGCCGCGGCCGGTCCACCGAAGGCGCCGCCCGCCGTCGCGAGGGCGAGCAGCCCAAGGAGGGCCGCGACCCAGGCCGTGGTGAACGCGTGGTTGGCGTTCCACGACACGAGGATCCAGCGGCGGAGCGCGGTGACGTCCGGTGGGTCGATATGCGGCCGCCACGCGTCGGCTGGCCCGATCTTGCGGTCCGGGGCGGCGAGGCCGATGACCAGCAGCCGACCGTAGTACAGGAGCGGGGCGAGCGTCGCGAGCTGGACGAGGATCGACAGCGGCGCCCCGATGGCCAGGTTCACGACCGAGGCGCGTGCATCGAATGCGGCAAGACCCGGGAAGCCGACGCTGGCGACGATGACGAGCCCCAGCGCGACGACGAGGACGGGAGAGCGTCGGGCCCAGCCGCGCAGATCGGCGATCCGGCCGGTGAAGAAGCCGGCACGGATCGCTGCGGTCCATGCCGCGAAGGCACTCCGCGCGACGACGAACCCGAGGATCCAGGTCCGGGCGGCGATCCACCCATCGGGGCCGAGCGTCGCGAGCGACAGCACGATCACCCCGGCATCGCCCACGATCGAGTAGCCGAGCACGTGCTCGATGTCGTCCTGGACGAAGGCGGCGATCGCGGCCAGGACGATGGACGAGATCCCGACGGCCAGGATCAGGGCTCGTTCCGCCGAGAGATCGAGCGGAAGGGGCGCGACGGAGGCATCGATCCACGCCAGCGCCACGACCGCGAACGCGGCAGGTGCGAGCGCGGTCAGGACCGGCAGGGCCGTTTCCGGGACGACATCGGTCAGTCGAGCCGCCCAGAGATGGAAGGGGATCGCCCCGAACCGCATCGCGACCGCCACGGCGAAGGCGAGGTAGGCCAGCCCGAAGACGACCGGCTGGGCCGAGAGCTGGCTGAGGTCACGCCCGATCCACGCCGTCGCAGCGATGGCCAGCGATCCGGCCACGACCACCGCCCGGATCTCGCGGATGCCGACTGCGGCACCGGCGCGCCCGCCGTTCGGCACGAGCGTGACGAGGACCCCGAAGAGCGCCCCGGCCGTGGCGACCAGGACGGCGGCGCGCGGGTCGACGAGGGCCATCATCAGACCGCACGTGCCAAGGATCGCGAGTGTGACCGCGGTCGCGTCGCGACGCGTGCCACTCGCCAGGCCACCGACCGCCAGGGCCAGACCGACGACCGATCCCAGGACGAGGAAGAGGCGCAGGTAGGTGGTCGTCACGAGCCCGCCGCCGCCGATGACGATGGTCTCGGCCGGATCCATGGCGAGTGCCGCCACGATGGCAGCGGCCAGACCGGTCAGCCCGACGACGATGGCCCATCGGCGACGCCCGCGCAGGGCGATGGCCAGCCCGGCGTATCCGAAGGTGATGACGAGATACGCGATCAGGCTCATCGCGGCTCGAGCGGGTGGGCGTCCGCCGCACGATCGGCGCCCGTCGGGCTCATCTCGAAATTCGGCCGGCCATCGGAGCGGGCCGCGACCGCGAGGATCGCCACGGCGCCCCCGAGCACGGCGACGAGCCCCGCCGTGAGCAGTTGCTCGAGCGCTTCAGGCGTCCCGCCAAGGCTCGTCCGCATCAGCAGCGCGCCGTTGAGCAGGAGCCCGAGGCCGAGGCCGATGCGCAGGACGTCGCGGCCGTGGACGACCGGCAGCACGGAGAGCGCCGCGAGCGCGAACCCGGCGGCAGCGGCGAGCGGCGGTCCGGCGGCCGGCGCGCCGAGGCCCTGGCTGCCATACCCAACGACGCCGCCGGCGATGGCCAGGAAGGCATCGGTCGGCCAGCCGACGAGCGAGCCACCGGTCCTGATCCCGACGCCCCGTGCCGCGACCCACAGGAGGTAGCCGGCCAGGACCGCCGCCACGAGCCGGGCAGCGAGGCCGAGCGGCGCCGCGGGTGGGTCGGCCAGGAATGGCGCGCTGACCATCGTCAGCACGAGGCCAAGCACCGCGGTCCGCGCGTTTCGGGCGGAGCACGCGACGACGGCTCCGATGATGACCGCGAGCGCGACCCCCAGGAGGGCCGGGTTCACGGCGAGGCGCTCATCGGAAGGAGGTGGCCAGCTCCGGGTAGCGAGGTGTCGGCAGGATCCCGAACACGTTGATCGGCCAGTAGCGCAGCCACGCGCGGCCGATGACCTGCTGGGTGGGGACCGTTCCGAAGGTCCGCGAGTCGGCCGAGTTCGCGCGGTGATCACCCATGAGGAAGAGCTCCCCGGCGGGCACGACCCAGCTGCTCACGTCGCCCGGGACGGTGGTCGCCTGGGGCGTGTCGCCCGGGGCGACGGCAAAGAGGTAGGCCTCGTCGAGCCGGGTGCCATTGATGTAGACCCCGCCGTCGTGGATGGCCACGGTGTCGCCGCCAAGCCCGATGACCCGCTTGATGAACGGCGTGCCGTCCTGCTGGACCCAGTCGGCGGGCGGCGTGAACACGACCACATCGCCGCGCTTGTACGTGTCGAAGCGCGGTGTCAGCTTGTCGACCAGGACGTACTGGTCGGGCTCCAGCGTGTGCTCCATCGATTGCTGCTGGACCTTGTACGGTTGGGCGACGAACGTCTGGATGACGAAGAAGATGATGAGCGTGAGGGCGAGTGTCTCGACGATCTCGAGGAGACACCCGAACATGGGTCTTCGGGTCACAAGACGGGCAGTATAGGGGCTGCACCCGGCAGCCGCCGGAGGCCCCGAAGACGGTGCATAAGGACCCCGGCGAGCGAGTTTGACCCGGCTTCTCGCACCTTGTTACACTCGCCGACGGCCTGCAAGGTCCCAGCCCGACTCGGATTCCGAAGGGCAGCCTGAGCCGCCTTTCCCGGTCGTCGTTCTGAGTGGCGCCGCGCGCGTCCCGCCAGGCTCGCGATCGACAGTCCAACTCGAGGAGGGCCGCAAGACCTGATGGATGCCAGTTCACTTCAGCTGATCATCCTGCCGGCGGGCATCATCGCCATCCTTTTTGCCATCTACCTGGCTCGTGACGTCCTCGCCCGGGACACCGGGACACAGGCGATGCAGGACGTGGCCGGGACCATCTACGAGGGCGCCGTCGCGTTCATCCGCCGCCAGTACGTGACCATCGGGGTGCTCGCTGTGGTCGGCGCGGTGGCCGTGGGGATCATCATCTCCGTGTTCGAGACCCAGGCCGTCGCCGACACCGCGGTCTTCGGTACCGACCTTGGCATCCGGACCGGGTTCGCCTTCCTGGTCGGCGCGGCCTGCTCGATGGCCTCCGGCATCATCGGCATGTTCATCAGCGTCAAGGCCAACGTCCGCACCGCATCCGCGGCTCGGCGCAGCCTCGTCGAGGCCGTCCAGGTCGCGATGCGCGGCGGGGCGGTCTCGGGCTTCCTCGTCGTCGCCCTGTCACTGCTCGGCGTGTACGGGATCTTCGCGCTCTTCGGCGGGCTGAACACGGACACGGTCCGCCAGGCACCGTTCCTCATCGTCGGCTACGGCTTCGGCGCCTCGTTCGTCGCGCTGTTCGCCCAGCTCGGTGGCGGGATCTACACCAAGGCGGCTGACGTGGGGTCGGACCTCGTCGGCAAGGTCGAGGCTGGCATCCCCGAGGACGATCCCCGCAACGCGGGCGTGATCGCCGACCTGGTCGGTGACAACGTCGGCGACTGCGCCGGCCGCGGCGCCGACCTGTTCGAATCCACCGCGGCCGAGAACATCGGCGCGATGATCCTGGGTGTCGGTGTCTACGTCATCGCCCAGGCGGCCGGCTGGCCGCACCCCGAGGCCTGGATCTTCTTCCCGCTCGTGGTCCGCGCCTTCGGGCTGCTCGCCACCATCGTCGCGATCTTCTTCGTCCGCGGCAGCGAGACCGAGAACCCGATGAACATGCTCAACCGCGGCTACTGGGTCACGACGCTCCTCTCCGTCATCGGTCTGGGCATCACCACGGCCGTGATGATGAACACCAACGGCGCCACGGGATCCGTCGGCGCGCTGCCCACCTGGGTCTACTTCTTTGCCGCCGGCGTGGTCGGCCTCGCCACCAGCGTCGCCTTCGTGTACATCACCCAGTTCTACACGGCCGGCACGTATCGACCGGTGCGGGAGATCGCCGAGGCCTCGCGGACAGGTCCGGCGACCAACATCATCGCCGGGACGGCGGTGGGCTACGAGACGACCTTCGTGACCGCGATCACGATCGGCATCGCCCTGTTCGCCAGCCACTGGCTGGGTGAGCAGGCGGGTCTGGTCAGCGGCGGGCGCAACGTCGGGGGCATCTTCGGCACCGCGGTGGCGACGATGGGGATGCTGATGACGACGGCCTACATCCTCGCCATGGACACCTTCGGCCCGATCACCGACAACGCCGGCGGGATCGCCGAGTTCAGCCGCGCGGAGGCCGGAGCGCGGGAGATCACCGACCGCCTCGACGCCGTGGGCAATACGACCAAGGCCCTGACCAAGGGCTACGCGATCGCCTCCGCATCCCTGGCGGCCTTCCTGCTGTTCAGCGCCTACATCGACAAGATCAACCTGATCCTGACCCGGCAGGGCAAGCCGCTCATGGAATCGGTCAACCTGGCCAACGTCAACGTCTTCATCGCCGCGCTCATCGCGGCGATGCTCGTCTACTTCTTCAGCTCGCTGGCCATCCGCGCGGTCGGCAACACGGCCCAGGCGATCATCGTCGAGGTCCGTCGCCAGTTCCGCGAGATGCCCGGGATCATGGACTACAGCCAGCGCCCGGATTACGCGCGGGTCGTGGACATCACCACCAAGGCCGCCCTGCGCGAGATGATCGCGCCCGGTCTGGTCGCGGTCGCCACGCCGATCGTCGTCGGCGTCCTGTTGGGCTATGAGGCCGTGGCGGGGATGCTCATGGTCGGGACGATCTCCGGGGTCATGCTCGCGACCGTGCTCAACAACAGCGGCGGGGCGTGGGACAACGCCAAGAAGTACATCGAGTCGGGCCACCTCCTCGATGCCGCCGGCAATGTCCTCGGCAAGAAGACCGACGCGCATGCGGCGGCTGTCGTCGGGGATACGGTGGGCGATCCGTTCAAGGACACGGCCGGTCCCTCGCTCCACGTCCTGATCAAGCTCCTGGCCACGGTCACCCTCGTGATGGCCCCGCTCTTCATCCGCTAGGCATCGTCACGCCGGACGCGGAACCGAGGCAGATCTGATGGACACGCTGTTCCAGGCCCTGGTCATGGGCATCGTCCAGGGACTCACCGAGTTCCTCCCGGTCTCGTCGTCCGGCCACCTCATCGTGGTCCCGTTCCTGCTTGGCTGGACGGACCCGTTCATCAACTCCATCGCGTTCAGCGTCATGCTCCACATCGGGACGCTGGGCGCATTGCTCGTCTACTTTCGCTCGGACTGGCTGCGCCTCGTGCCGGCCGGTCTGGCGGCGATCCGCGATCGTTCGCTCCAGGCCGATCCGGATCGACGACTGGCCTGGCTCCTGGTGGTCGCCACCATCCCGGCGGCGATCGCGGGCTTCCTGCTCAACGACCTCATCGTGACGACCTTCCGTGAGCCGGGGATGGTCGCCGTCACGCTCGTGATCGGTGCGGTGGTCCTGTGGCTCGCCGACCGCTGGGGCGCCCGCACGAAGGGCGTCGAGGACGTCTCGTTCCCGCTGGCGATCGGGATCGGCGCGGCCCAGGCCCTGGCCCTGGTCCCGGGCATCAGCCGATCGGGGATCTCGATCTCGGCCGCCCGGCTGGCTGGTCTGGATCGCGAAGCCGCGGCGCGGTTCTCGTTCCTGATGGCGACCCCGATCATCATCGGCGCCGCCGTCTTCGAGGTCCGCAAGCTGCTCACCGGTGAGGCGGGCGTCGCCATCCAGATCGTCCCGCTGCTGGTCGGCATGGCGGCGTCGTTCATCGCGGGCGTCCTGGCCATCGATGTCCTGCTGCGCTACCTGCGGACGCGGTCCCTGACCGTCTTCGTGGTCTACCGGCTCATCGTCGCGGCGGTCGTCGTCGTGGTCTGGCTGGCCCGCTAGCGCCCAGGCGCTCGCCATGGAGGTCATGAAGCAGCTCCGCCACCGGGCGATCCGTGACCTCGTCGATCAGCGTCCCGTCAGGACCCAGCAGGAACTCGCCGCCGCGCTGCGCGATCGTGGCTTCCGCACGACCCAGGCGACCATCTCGCGCGACGTCGCGGAGCTCGGGCTGATCAAGGTCACTCGTGAGGGCACGGCCGCCTACGCGCTGCCGCCGCGGCTGATCGAGGCGGAGACCTCCGGCGAGGACCGTCTCCGCAAGCTCCTGGCCGATCTCCCGGTCGAGATCCACGAAGCCGGACTGCTGCTCGTCGTGCGCACCCTGCCGGGTTCGGCGCATGCCATCGCGGCTGCGCTCGACCGGGCGCGCTGGGCCGAGGTGGCGGGCTCGATCGCCGGCGACGACACGCTCTTCGTCGCGTTCCCGGACCGTGGCTCGCTCCAGCGCATCAAGCGCCGACTGATCCGGTTGACCGAGGGAGCGACGGCGAGCTGACCGGCGCCCCAGGAGCATCGGGGCGCCTTTGACACGGCCTCGCCTCGCGACTACCATTCGCAGCCGGTCGAACTTCAGGCGCGCGGTCCGCTGCGGACGCCTGGAGTTCTTTCCTTTATCCGATGACCGCCTGACACGGTCTGCCCATATCCGAACACAGCCACGCGGGGGCCTGCCGTGAACAACAAGCCCACATATCTTTCCAAGGATGGTCTCCAGAAGCTCCGCTCCGAGCTCGACGAGATGGTCTCGGTCAAGCGACCCGAGGTCGCCAACCGGATCCACGACGCCAAGGAACACGGCGATCTGTCCGAGAACGCCGAGTACGAGGACGCCAAGAACGAGCAGGCATTCGTCGAGGGGCGGATCCAGACGCTCGAGGCGCTCATCAAGAACGCCACGATCATCGACGAGAACCATTCGACCGATCATGTCCAGATCGGCTCGACCGTGGCCGTCGAGAGCCCTGACGGCTCTGAGCGGTTCACCATCGTCGGCTCGGCCGAGGCCAAGCCCGCCGAGGGCCGGATCTCGAACGAGAGCCCGGTCGGACGCGCTCTGCTGGGCAAGAAGAAGGGCGAGAAGGTGGTCGTCAAGGTCCCGGCGGGCGACTTCACCTACAAGATCGTCGGCATCACCTAGGTCCCCCGGAGCGAGCGCATGGACTGGGCGGACGAGATCGCGGCCCGGGTCAGCGGCCCGCAGGTCGTCAACGATTCGAAGACGCCATCAGGGACCGTCCACGTGGGAAGCCTGCGTGGGCCGGTCATCCTCGACGTCATCGTCCGCGCGCTGCGCGCCAGCGGGCACGAGACGACGCTCCTCTACGGCATCGACGACATGGACCCGATGGATGCCCAAGCCCTGCTGACCCCGGACGCCATCGACCGCGAGATGGGCCGCCCGCTGGCCCACGTTCCCGACCCCGCGGGCGACGGTCACCAGAGCTACGCGCGGCATTTCGCGGGCATCTTCATCGACATCTTCGCCGGTCTGGGCATCCACCCGGATCGCTACTACTGGATGAGCGACATCTACCCGAGCGGGGCGATGGATCCATACATCCGGCTGGCACTGGATCGGGCGGCACTCGTCCGGGAGATCTATCACCGCGTCGCCAAGGTGCAGCATCCGGAGGTCTGGCATCCGCTCGGGGTCGTGTGTCCGACCTGCGGCAAGATCGGGACCACGATCGTCACCCAGTGGGACGGCGAGCGGGTCTACTTCGAATGCCGCCCGGATCTCGTGACCTGGGCGCACGGCTGCGGCGCGTCGGGCTGGATCAGCCCGTTCGGTGGCACGGCCAAGCTGCCCTGGAACCTGGAATGGGCGGCGCAGTGGTCGCTCTTCGGGGTGACCATCGAGCCCGGCGGCAAGGACCTCTCCACGGCCGGCGGCTCACGCGATCGAAGCGACGCGATCGCGCGCGAGGTCTTCGAGCGCGAGCCGCCGCTCAACGTGCCCTACGAATTCCTCAACATCGGCGGCAAGAAGATGTCGACGTCGAAGGGCCAGGGCGCGGCCGCGCACACCATCGCGGAGGTCATCCCGCCCGAGCAGCTTCGGTTCCTCTTCCTGCGTCCCCGTCCGAACCAGGCCATCGAGTTCGATCCGGAGGGGACTGACGCGGTCCCGCGGCTGTTCGACGAGTTCGACCGGTTCGCCGCGGCCACGGCGGGCCGCGAGGTCAAGGGTGAGATCCCGCCGGGGTACGAGGCCACCTTCCGGTACTCTCTGCTGGACCCGAACGCCGACTTCGCGGCGGAGGCCGCCGCCTTCCGGCCCGCCTTCGCCCACCTCGCGCTGCTGGTCCAGATCCCGGGCGTCGACCTGGCCGCCCGCGTCGAGGCGGAGAAGGGGAGCCCACTGACCGGACGGGAGGTCGCGATCCTCGACACGCGGGTCGAGGCGGCACGTCGTTGGCTCGAGGTCTACGCGCCCGCATCGGCCCGCATCACGGTGCGGACCGAGGGACTGCCAACCGGCGCCCTGGTCATCGAGCCGGACCAGCGGGCCTTCCTCAGCGCATTGGCCGACGCCGTCGCCGCCCAGTGGCCGACCGGCGGCGACGCCTGGCAGTCGGCCATCTTCGAGGCGGCCAGGCTCTCCGGGCTGCCGGCTGGCCGGGCATTCGCGGCGCTCTACCTCGCGTTCCTGGGGCGCACCAATGGGCCGCGCGCCGGCTGGCTCCTGGCCAGCCTCGACCCGGGGTTCGTGCTCGCCCGGCTCCGGGATGCCGCCGCGGAACAGCCAGCGAGCCTTGGGGGTGCGGCGTGAGCGTCGGTCTGCAACGGCTCCGCGACGACGCCGACACCATCCGGGATGGCGCGACCCGCAAGGGCGAGGATCCGGCACTCGTCGATCGCGCGCTCGAACTCGATGCCACGCGGCGGCGACTCCTGGCCGAGGGCGAGGCGCTCAAGGCAGAGCGCAACGCCGCCTCGAAGCAGATCGGGGAATCGATCAAGGCCGGAGCGGCAGCCGATGGCCCGGAGGTCGCGGACCTGCGCGCGGCGTCGAGCGCCGCCGGGACACGCATCCAGGCCCTTGACGCGTCGCTGGCGGAGACGGAGGCGGCCCTCGACGACCTGCTGCTGCGTATCCCCAACCCGCCCGATCCCGATATCCCGGTCGGCGGTGAGGAGGCCAACGTCACGATCCGGACCTGGGGCGAGATCCTGGGCCATGAGCAGCCGGTCGTCGGCGAGGTCGGCGCCGACGCCCCGGCCGATGGCGCCACCTGGACCCGCAAGCCCCACTGGGAGCTCGGCGAGGCGCTGGATATCCTCGACAACGCCCGCGGCGCCAAGATCGCAGGATCCGGGTTCCCGGTGTACAAGGGCGCCGGCTCGGCGCTCCAGCGCGGTCTCATCAACTGGTTCCTCGACGTCCACACCCGCGAGAACGGGATGACCGAGGTGTGGCCGCCTGCGGTCGTCAACACCGACTCGGCACGGGGGACGGGCCAGATCCCCGACAAGGAAGACCAGATGTACGTCGTCACGCGCGACGAGCTCTACCTGGTCCCCACGGCCGAGGTCCCGGTCACCAACCTCCATCGGGATGAGATCCTCGACGCCGATCAGCTGCCCATCCGGTATGCCGCCTACTCGCCGTGTTTCCGGCGCGAGGCCGGCGCCGCCGGCAAGGACACGCGCGGGATCCTGCGCGTCCACCAGTTCGACAAGGTGGAGATGGTGCTCTTCGAGCGACCCGAGGCCTCCGAGGCCGCGCTCGAGTGGATGACGGAGCGCGCCGAGATCCTCCTGCAGCGGCTCGGCCTGGCCTACCGCGTCCTGCTCATGAGCACCCGCGAGATGGGCTTCACCCAGGCTCGCAAATACGATCTCGAGGTCTGGTCACCCGGCGTCGAGCGCTGGCTGGAGGTCAGCTCCTGCTCCAATTTCCGCGACTTCCAGGCACGCCGGATGGCCATCCGCTACCGACCGGAAGCGGGCGCCAAGCCCGAGCTGGTCCACACGCTCAATGGCTCGGGGCTGGCCCTCGCCCGGATCGTGGCGGCGATCCTCGAGACGTACCAGCGACCGGATGGCTCGATCGCCGTCCCCGACGTACTCAGGTCCTACCTGGGCCGCGATACCATCGAGGGGGCCTGATCCGAGGTCGCTCGCGACGGGCAGACGAGGGAGGAGTTCCGTGGAAGGATCGCCCAGTGCGTGGATCCGGCCGGAGCCCGTGGTGGGTCCGGCGCCCGGTGTCGAGTTCGCCAGCCATGGGGCTCGACTGGTCGCCTATATCGTCGATACCGTGATCCAGGGCGTCCTCTCGATCGCGGTGGTCCTGGTCTCGTTCGTGGTCGCCTTCGTCTTCCCGCCGCTGGCGATCCTCGGCGTCCTTGCGTTCCTGGTCATCGGGATCGGCTATTTCCCGTATTTCTGGACGAAGTCCGGTCAGACGCCGGGGATGAAGATGATGGGGATCAAGGTGGTGCGCGATGTGGACGGGGGCCCGGTCACCTCGGGGCAGGCCATCCTTCGGTTCATCGGCTACTGGGTCTCCGGGCTCGTCTTCTACCTCGGGTACATCTGGATCTTCGTCGATTCGCGTCGGCGGGGCTGGCACGACCTGATCGCCGGGACCGTCGTGGTGTCGGCGGGTCCGGATAGCCGCTGATCAGCGCCGCGGACCTCGCCACGTAGCCTCGCTGGTATCCTCTCGCCCGGAGAGGTGGCCGAGCGGTTGATGGCGGCGCTCTTGAAAAGCGCTGAGTCGAAAGACTTCGTGGGTTCGAATCCCACCCTCTCCGCCACCGAGGCCGTCGTTGCGTCCGCGCACATGGGCCGGTCGACGCCCGGGTCCCGGTACTTTTGTCCGGGTGGGCGCCGATGGTCCCATTCATCACACTCGGTGGGATGGCTCGCTCTCCCCGCGCATTCGGTCTGAGCGCGTCACTCGCCGCGCTGCTGCTGGTCCCTCTCCTCACCCCCGTCGCCGCGTCGGCCAGCAATGCCTGGCTGCTCGGGATCGACCTCCTGGCGCCGGTCGGCCGTGCCGACGCGTTCGGGACCCCCTACCAGGCGGTTCTCGTGGTCACGCCGCCGGGCGTCCTGGCCAATGACACCGACCCCGAAGGCTCCCCGTTGACCGCCCAGCTGGTCACCGGGCCCGCCCAGGGGACGCTGACCCTCTCGGCGAACGGGGGGTTCCGGTATCAGCCGGCCGCAAGCTTCAGCGGCGCCGACACGTTCAAATACCGGCCCTCCGATGGCTACAGCCACCTGATCCCCGCGGGCACGGTCACCGTGACGATCACGGTCGCAGCGCCGATCCCGACGCCTACGCCGGCACCAACGCCCGCACCCACGCCGACCCCGAGGCCGACGGCGACGCCGAGCCCGACCCCGACGCCGAGCCCGACGCCCGCACCCACGCCGCCCCCGACCCCGACCCCCAGCCCGTCCCCGACGCCCACGCTCGTGCCGCTCCCGACGGTCGGTTTGCCCCCGCTCCCGATCCCGACGATCAGCCTGCCACCACTTCCCGTCGCGACGCCCATCCCCACCGGCTTGATCCCCCTTCCGACCCCGACGCCCGGCGCGAGCGCGAGCCCGACCGTCGGGCCGGCGGCGACGCCGACGTCGAACCCGGGCGCGTCAGGTCCCCTCGACCCCTCCCCGTCGTCGACGGTGGGACCCGTGGTCGGTGGCGTGGTCGGCGCCGGTGATCCACCGGTCACCCCGGGCGGACCCGGCGTGCTGCCGGGCGGCTCGTTCAGCTACGAACCTGGTGTCGGCCCGATCGCCTTCGGGACGTTCGGCGATCTCGGCCCGAGCAT
>DASYJV010000220.1:0-7681 GCA_035996105.1 Candidatus Limnocylindrales bacterium
TCCCTGCTGCTGCGCATCCACCCGGCAGCGTCCCGGGTCGCGATGCTGGCCGAGACATCGCCGGCCTCGTTTGTCGCCTGGGATCTGCTCGCGCTCGGCGACGAGGACCTCCGGCCAGTCCCCCAGGCCGAGCGACGCAGCCGCCTCGAAGCCGCCCTCGGGGTCACCCAGCCGACCGTCCACCTCACGCCCGCGACGCTCGATCGGGCGACCGCCGCCGACTGGTTCCAGAAGTTCGAGGGCGCCGGTCTAGATGGCGTCGTCGCCAAGCGGCTCGATGCCCCGTATCAACCGGGCAAGCGGGCGATGCTCAAGATCAAGCACCAGCGCACGGCCGACTGCGTCGTCGCCGGGTTCCGCTGGCACAAGAACGGACCTGGGACCCATGTCGGGTCGCTCCTCCTTGGCCTGTTCGACGACGCGGGGACGCTCCATCACGTGGGTGTCACCTCCTCGTTCACCTGGGACCGGCGGGCGGCCCTCGTCGAGGAGCTGGCGCCGCTCCGCGAGCGCGCGCTCGAGACGCACCCGTGGCGCGAATGGGCCGAATGGTCGAGCGCGGGCGACGCCGATGCCTCGGGCCAGCGTCTCCCCGGCGCGACATCACGCTGGAACCGCGGCAAGGACCTCTCGTGGGAGCCGTTGCGCGCCGAGCGGGTCGTCGAGGTCGCCTACGACCACCTCCAGGGCGACCGCTTCCGCCACGGCACGACGTTCAAGCGCTGGCGCCCGGACAAACCGGCGGACGCGTGCCGCTACGACCAGCTCGAGGTGACCGCGCCCTTCCTGCTGGCCAGCATCTTCGGCGACGAAGGCTGACGTGGCGCTTCGCCTCGGGCTCGTCGGGGGCGGCTGGATCAGCGGTCACCATCTCGAGGCGTTCGCGAAGGTCGGGCGGACCGAGCTCGTCGGCGTCGTCTCGCGGATGCCCCAGACGGCCGATGCGGTCGTGGCCCGCTGGGGCGGCACGCGGTTCGACGATCTCGAGGCCATGCTGGACCGCGCGAAGCCCGATCTCGTCGTCGTCGCCGTCCCGCCACACCTGGCGGTCGGGCTCGGCGAACGGCTGGTCGATCGCGGCATCCCGTTCCTGATCGAGAAGCCACTCGCCGCCTCCGACGCGAGCGGGCCGGCCCGGCTGGCGACCGCCATCGAACGTGCCGGCATCGTGGTCGCGGTCGGCTACCACCTCCGGGCGCTTGACCTCCTCCCCGAGCTGCGCGACCGGCTCAGCGATGCCCCGCCACATCTCGTGCTCGCGCGCTGGCTCGATTCGACGCCCCAGCGACCCTGGTGGGGCCGCGTCGCGCAGGGCGGTGGCCAGGTCGTGGAGCAGGCGACCCATCTGTACGATCTGGCCCGGCTGCTCCTCGGCGAGGCCAACGTGATCGGCGCTGCCTCGACCCGCGACATCCTCGCATCGCCGCGGGGCGTCGACGTGGCCGACAGCACCGCCGCCGTCCTGCGGTTCCAGGGCGGCGCCATCGGCTCGTTCGCCAACTCACGCCGGCTCAAGGCGCCCGTCATCGAGATGGAATTCGTCTCCGAGGGGTCCATCGCGACGCTCGAGAAGCGGCCAGACCGCGGGCAGGGCGACTGGCACCTCCGCTTCGACGACGGGACATCCGTCCGTGCCCGGCGGGCCGAGGCCGACCCGTACCAGACCCAGGCGATGGCCTTCATCGACGCGGTCCAGGCGCGCGACCCTGGCCGCGTGCTGTCGACCTACGCCGATGCGTTGAAGACCGATCACCTCACCCGGGCCGTTGTCGCGGCGACGGGCGCCCCCGGCTGACGCTGGATCAGCGCTCGCGAAGCTCCGCGGCGACCGACAACCGCCGGAGCGATCGGTCGGCGATGGCCAGCGCGATGGCGACCGCGGCCACGACCGTCCCGGTCATCAGCACCATGGCGACGAAGGGGATGGCCGGCCGATCGGCCGGCGGATCGAAGACCCCGGCCAGGATCTGGAGCAACGCGACGCCGACAATCGCGCCGGTCAGGAGTCCCGCCGCGATCCCCGCGCCACCGATGACGATGGCCTCGCCGAGGAGGGTGGCCCGCAGCTGACGCGGCTCCGCGCCGATCGCGGTCAGTGTCGCCAGCTCTCGTCGCCGCTCGGCGAGGCCGGCCAGCAGGAAGAGCGCGACGCCGACGGCGCCGATGAGGATGGCGAACGCCACGTCGATCAGCACCAAGCTCGATAGGTCGACCGAGGTGATGCTGTTCGCGATGCGGGCCGTGGTCGTCGTCAAGTCCGAGACCTGCCACCCCGAGCCGGCGCGCGCGGAGAGCTGCCGGGCGGCGTCGGTCACGTCCCCGTCGGCCTTGGCGAGCACGAACGAGATGCGGTCGTTGCCGGTCTGGGACGCGACGTACGCCTGGTTGGCGACGAGGAAGGCGTCCTTCGGCGCAGTGGGGAATTCGAGGGCGATCCCGGCCATCGTGAAGGTCACGGTGACGAGGTTCCCGTTCGCGTCGGGGACACGGATCTTGAGGTGGTCGCCGGGGACGATGCTGTAGTCGATCGCCGTCTCGTTCGAGACGAGGATGGCGTCCGGCTTCGCCCGCAGGGCGTCGAGCGCCCCGGCCGCCGTGGTCCCCTTGAAGAACCCATCGGCGAGCGGCGCGACCGAGCCCAGCGAGCCGGCGTCGATGGCGAGCAGGTCCTGCGCCTCGGGGCCGACGTAGACGACGCGATCGACGAACGGCGTTGCACCGGCGATCCCGGGGCCCGCGAGGGTCGAGACCGCGGCGGCGTTGGTCGGGGTCGTCGGGACCGCCTTGAGGTCCGCGCCGAGGGTCAGCTCGGCATCGACCCGCTGCTGCTGGCGATACGTGGCGTCGAAGACCAGCACGCTCGTGGCGAAGCTCGTCGCGAGCGCCAGGACCACGATCGCACGCGAGGCGGTCGTCGCCCGAGCCCCCAGGGATCGGCCGGCAAGGGCTCCGCCGGGTCCGAGCAGGCGGCCCATGGCGCGCGACAGCCGGTCGCTCCGCCGGAGCGCGGCCGACACGACGCGGAGCAGGAGGAGCGTCCCGCCTGACCAGAACAGGAGCGGGGCCACGAACGAGGTCAAGGCCAGGGTGACCGTCGGATTGCCCTCGGCGTTGAGGACCGGGTGGATGCCGGTCCCCCCCGCGATGTAGTAGACGATGGCGCCCGCGATCAGGGCGATGACGTCGAGATAGGCACGCTGCCAGAGCGGGCCTCGGACGCGCTGGAGCTCCTGGCGTCCGAGGGCGATCTCCTCCCGGAGCTGGCTCCGCAACGGGATGAATGCCGCGATGCTCGCGAGCAGGGTGGTCAGGGCCACGGCCACGACCGCGACGCGCGCGATCGTCCCCACCGGGTCGGACGTCACCAGGGCCGAGCCGAAGAGCCCCAGTCCGACGATCGTGCCCAGGACGACCCCGATCAATGACCCGATGAGGGCAGTCACGACGGCGGCGCCCACGAACACGAGCCGCAGCTCCGCGGTCGATGCCCCGCGGGCCCGGAGCAGCGCGGCGTGCCGGCGGGTCGTGTCGGCCGTCGCGTCCGCCGCCAGCCGGGACAGTGCGAGCGCGAGGAGGATCCCGGGAAGCGCGAGGAAGATGAACAGGATCTGGCCCCACGCGAGGTCCGCCGCCAGCGGCTCGAGCGAGGCGCTCGCATCGTCGACGACCTGGAACGTCCCGGCGCCTTGCCGATCGAGCCGCCTTCGGACGGTGTCGAGCCACTTCTGGGCTTCGACCGGATCGCCCGGAAGCTGGGCGTGGTCATATCGGAGCTGGATCTCGCGGCGGACCGCGGGGTCGGGCGCGAAGACCGGCTTGTTGGTCGTCGGATTCGACGCGGACGTGCTCGGATCCACCGCGGTCGCGCCGGCCGGGATCTTGGGCAGGACCAGCTGCTCGAGGTCGGCCCGAGCCATCACCGCGACATTGGTCGGCGCATTCGCACCGGCCGCACGATGGGCGGCGTCGATCGGCCCCAGGATCAGGTCCGCGCCCGTGGTCGAGGCGATCCCGGAGATCGTCAAGCTGACCGAGCCACCGCCCGGCAGCGTGAAAGCGACGTGATCGCCGGGGACGGCGCCGATGTTCGAGGCGAGATCGCGGCTGATGAGGATCTGACCGGGAACGGCGGACCCGGACGAGGCGCCGAACCAACCGGTCGCGGTGTCGTAGCCGGGGTCGACGCCGACCAGCACCCCGGTGCTGGTCTGGGTCGCCGTCCCGGCCTTGTCGAGCGCCGCGGAATCGAAGTGGACGAGGTCGACGCTCATCGCGTCCTTGACCGCCGGGTCGGCGGTCAGGATCGTGCGCGCCGCATCGGCCGACGCGCCGTCGGCAAGGACCACCTGCGCGTCGACCTTGACGTCCGCAAGGGCGCGGCGGGTCACCGTCGCCCCCGACGCGGTCCCGAAGAGCAGGACGCTGGTCACGAGGGCGGACGCCATCGCGACGCCGATCAGCGCGGCGAGGCTGCGACGTGGCTCGCGCATGACGAGCCGGATCGCGTGGCCGAGGAGGGGCATCACGCGACCTCGCTCGTCAGCTGGCCATCGTGCATCCGCCAGCGGCGGTCGGCCCGGCTCGCGCTGCGCTGGTCATGCGTGACGAGCACGAGGCTGCAACCGCGGCGACGGACGGCGTCGACCAGGAGGTCCAGGACCGCGTCGCCGGTGTCGTCGTCGAGGCTCCCCGTGGGTTCGTCGGCGAGCAGGAGCGAGGGCTCGATGACGAGGGCGCGGGCCACCCCGAGACGCTGACGCTCCCCGCCCGACAGCTCGTCCACCCGGGCATCCACGGAACCGCCGAGCCCGACCTCCTCGAGCGCGACCGTCGCGCGTCGGCGTCGATCCGCCTCGCCGACGCCGGCGAAGGCCAAGGGCAGCGACACGTTCTCGCCTGCTCGCAGCGACGAGATCAGACCGAACGACTGGAAGACGATCCCGACCCGATTCTGGCGGAGCCGTGCCCGCTCGGTCGCGGACAGGCGTGCCAGGTCGTGGCCGAGCACGTGGATCTGGCCGTCGTCCGGTGGCTCCAGCCCGCCGAGCAACCCGAGCAGGGTGGTCTTGCCGGAACCCGATGGTCCGACGATCGAGACGAACTCGCCGGCCTCGATGTCGAGGTCGACGTCGTGGACGGCGCGCAGCGGCTCGAGACCGTCACGCGCGAAGCTGCGGGTCACCCCGCGACACGAGACGATGCTCATCGAACGGGCCGATCGGCGACGATCCGACCATCGCGCAACTCCACGATCCGATCGGCACGGGCCGCCACCGACGCGTCGTGGGTGGCCAGCACGATCGTCGTCCCGTCGCTGGCGTGGATCTCCGAGACGAGGTCGAGGAGCTCGGTCGCGGAGCGCGAGTCCAGCTCGCCGGTGATCTCGTCGGCGAGCAGGATCGGGGGGCGCGTCACGAGGACCGCGGCGAGGGCCGCGCGCTGCTGTTCTCCGCCGGAGAGCTGCGAGGGACGTCCGTCGGCCCGCGAGCCAAGACCCACGCGCTCGAGGGCGGCCAGCGCGACGGCGCGCTCGATCGGTCGTCCGGCCAGCGCGGCGGCCAGGCTGACGTTCTCAGTGAGGTCCAGGAAGGGGACCAGGTTCTGGCTCTGGAAGACGATCCCGACATGCCGCCCGCGAAGCCCGGCGCGATGGGCTTCGTCGGCGCGGGCGAGGTCGATGCCATCGACGATGACCTGGCCCGCGGTCGGTCGATCACTCCCCGCCAGGAGCTGCAGCAGCGTCGACTTGCCACTCCCCGATCGGCCCATGATCGCGACGATCTCGCCGCGCGAGATCTCGAGGTCGATGCCGCGCAGGGCGACGGTCTCCACGTCCGCCTCGCGGTAGATCCGGATCACGTCGACCAGGCGGATGACCGCGGTCGGCGAGGGCGCCGGCGCCTCGATCTGGTGCTCGATGCTCACGACCATTTGAAGCTCTCGATCATCAGCCGGAAGGCATCGACGTTGTCGACGCCGACCGGGGTCGACAGCGTCACGACGGCGAGACCCTTCGCGCCCGGGACGTAGTAGCGATCGAGGATCGAGGGGACCTGCTTCCCGGTGACCGGATCGGGCGGCGAGAGCAGGTCATAGGCCACGTGGTCGTAGGCGCGCGTGCCGACCTTGAACACGTCCTGTCGGAGCAGCTTGAAACCGGCCTGCGCCCCGAGGGCCGGCAGATCGGTCCCGCTGATGTAGGTCTTGACGTCGGAGGGCGAGGGGACCACCGTGACCGTCTCGCTGCTGTCCTTGTCGTGGACCACGACCCCGTCCGGACCGGTCGTGACTTGCCAGCCTTCGACGTACTTGACCGAGAACCCGTGGGTCGCGTCGGTGTAGGTCAGGAAGACCGCGTTGTCCGGGACGTCGCCGGCCGTCGTGCTCCCGCCGGTGTCGGGCGGCTGACTCGGGACGTCGGACGCCGCAGCCCCGCTCGGAGAGGCACTCGGCGCGCTCGATGCCGTTGTCGACGTCGATGGGTTGGTCGTCGGAGCGCTCGAGGGGGATCCGGATACCAGCGCGGCGGGACCGCCGCCGCAGGCGGCCAGGACGAGGCCGAGCATGGGAAGGAGCGCCGTCCTGCGACGGATCGTCGTGCGTGTGGCCAAGATGGGACCTCGCGATGTCACGGGCCCGGGACGGGAACCGTCAGCCTCAGGTATGCCCGCTTGACATGAACCTCACCTGAAGCGCGGCAGCGAGAGTCGGAACCGCGACCCACCTCCCGGCTTGCTGTCGACGATCAGCCGGCCGCCATCGCGCTCGGCAAGGCTGCGGGCGAGCGCCAGCCCGAGCCCGGTCCCATCCGGACCGGCCGCATCCGAACGGACCCGGTAGAACGGCTCGAAGATCCGCTCGATATCGGCGGCGGCGATCCCCGGGCCGTCGTCGGCCACCTCGAGGATGGCCTCGCGCTCCGTACCGGAGGTCGCGACCCGGGTGCGGACGCTCGATCCCCCGTAGCGCAACGCGTTATCGAGCAGGTTGGCGAGGACCCGACGGACGCTGTCCGGGTCGGCGGCGACCAGCAGGTCCGGCGCGAGTTCGAGTCTTGGCTTCGCGGCGTCGGGCTCCGCGAGCGCGAAGGTCTCGACCGCCTCCGCGACGACGACCGACAGGTCGGTCGGCTCGATGGTCGGCGTCAACAGGCGCTCGTCGGTCCTCGCCAGCAGGAGCAGGTCGTTGGTCAATCGGGTCAGCCGATCCGTCGCGACGACGACGGTCCGCAGCGCCGACGTGAGCTCGGCAGGCGTCAGGTCGCCGTCGGCCGCATGTTCGGCGGTCACCCGGATCGCTGCCAGCGGTGTCCGCATCTCGTGCGACGCATCGGCCACGAACCGTCGTTGCTGGAGATGCGCCTCCCGGATCGGGCGGAGCGTGCGCGAGGCCAGGATCCAGGCGACGACCCCGACCACGGCGATGAGGACCAGGTTGCCGACGAGCAGCGCGAGCCCGATCCGCTGGATGGTGGTCTGATAGGCGAGCTCCGCGGCCTGTGCGCTCGACAGCTCCGGCGCGAGGTCGAAGTCGGGCCGGAGCGCGACCGTCAGGACGAGATAGAAGATCACGCTGAAGGCGCCGAAGACGAGCGCGAACAGGACGCTGGACAGGAGGGTCAGCCGGCGACGGGCCCGGGCGAACATCAGGGTCGGGGCGCCGGCTGCTCGGGGACCCGCAG
>DASYJV010000221.1:0-4749 GCA_035996105.1 Candidatus Limnocylindrales bacterium
TGCTTCGAGAGCAGGAGGGTCATGTCGAATGGCTGCGTGACCTTCGTGTAGTCGGTGCCCTCGGTCAGGCCGGCCTTCTTGGCCCCGGCGGTGACCTCGAACTCGTTGCCGAAGCCCCATGCCCCG
This sequence comes from Candidatus Limnocylindrales bacterium, assembly GCA_035996105.1. Lineage (GTDB taxonomy): Bacteria > Chloroflexota > Limnocylindria > Limnocylindrales > CSP1-4 > SPCO01. Next base: position 127 of record DASYJV010000221.1, read on the forward strand.
ACCTTCTTGCCCTTGAAATCAGCGGGCTTGGTGATGTTGGAGGCCTTCCAGGAGACCGACAGGGTCCCGGAACGCTGGAAGATCTGGGCGATGTCGACGAGGTCTGAGGCCGGCGTGCCCTCGCGCGCCTCGAGGACCTTGGGCACCCAGCTGATCGTGAATTCGGGACCGTCCGCCGCGGAGCCGACGGCCTGCGGGATGACGTCCGGACCGCCATCGACGATGGTCAGCTTGATGCCGGCCGCGTCGTAGTAGCCCTGCTTGACCGCCGCGAAGTAGCCCGCGAACTGGGCCTGGGGCGCCCACTGGAGCTGGAGTCTGACGCTGGCGAGGGCCGCCGCGCTGGCTGACGCGCCCGCGGGGCTGCCGGCGCTGCTCGGTGCGGCACTCGGGGTGCCGGCCGTCGCGGCGCTGCTGGGGGCGGTCGATGCGCCACCGCCGCTGCACGCGGCGAATGCGAAGCTGGCCGTCGCGGCCAGCGCCAGGAATCTGCGGTTTCCGACCATGGGTATCGCTCCTCCTCCTACGGTCCCCCGCCTCGCATCGAGGCGTGCCAGGGGATGACTAGTCGCTCCACGGCGACGATCGCGAGGTACATCGCGATCCCGGTCGTCGCCGCCAGGATGATCGCCGCCCAGGTGACGTCGAACCGGAGCGCTCCCGCGCTGGCCACGATGACCTGGCCGAGCACGCTGCTCGTCCCGCCGAAATACTCCCCGACGATAGCGCCGATGAGACTCAGTGTCGTGCCCACCTTGAGGGCGGTGAAGAAGTATGGCAAGGCGTTCGGCACGCGGACAGCCCGCAGGATCGTCCATTCGGACGCTGCGTAGGAGCGCATGAGCTCGATGGCGGCGGGCTCGACCTGGGTCAGCCCGCGGGTCACGTTCACGACCACCGGGAAGAAGACGAGGACCGCCACGATCATCATCTTGGAGAGCGGATTGAGCACGCCGAACCAGTTGTTCATGAGCGGCGCGAAGGCGATGATCGGGACGGCGCTGGCCCCGATCGCGATCGGCAGGAGCAGCTCCCGGGCGGTGTCGAAGCGAGCCGTCAGCAGCGCGAGGAGGACACCCGCCGCCGTCCCGATCCCGAGCCCGCCGACGGCCTCGATGAGCGTCGCCGTGGCCGAGGCCTGGAGCGGCCAGCGGCCCGCGCTCCAGTTCGCACCGAGCGCCGCGACGATCTGGCTGGGCGCCGGAAGCGGAAAGCCGCGCACGGTGATGTTCCGCACGACGACCTCCCAGATGACGATCGAGGCGACGAAGACCGCCAGCGCGGGGAGGTAGTAGACGATGCGGCGCCATCCACGGCCGCCGGCCGGTCGAGGTTCGACAGGACGCCCGGAGATCGCCAGGCTCCCGCTCATCCGATGCCCCCCTCCCCGCGGCGCAGGGCCTCGCGGACGGCGGTCACGAGCTCGAAGTAGCGAGGCTGCTCACGGGTCTCCACGCCCCGCGGCCGAGGCAGGTCGACCTCGATGATGTCGGTGATCCGGCCCGGTCGTGCGCTCATGACGACGACACGCGACGAGAGGAAGACGGCCTCCGGGATCGAGTGCGTCACGAACACGACGGTGATGCGGGTCCGCTCCCAGATGCGCAGGACTTCCTGGTTCATCCGCTCCCGGGTCATCTCGTCGAGCGCGCCGAAGGGCTCGTCCATCAACAGGATCGATGGCTCGAAGGCGAGCGCCCGGGCGATCGCGACTCGTTGCTGCATGCCGCCCGAAAGCTGGTACGGATGGTGGTGGATGAAGTCCCCGAGCTCGACGAGGTCGAGCATCTCCTTGGCGCGCGCCGTCCGACGGGGACCGTCATAGCCCAGCAGCTCGAGCGGGAGCTTGACGTTGTCCTCGACCGATCGCCAGTCGAACAGGACCGGCGCCTGGAAGACCATCCCGTAGTCGCGATCGAGGCGCGCCCGAGCGGCGGGCTTGCCGTTGACCTCGACGCTCCCCGCGGTCGGAGCGACCAGGTCGCCCATCACCCGGAGGAGGGTCGACTTGCCGCAGCCGGAAGGGCCGATGAGGGAGATGAACTCGCCTCGACGGATCTCGAGATCGATCCCCTTGAGCGCCGTCGTGACCGACGCACTGCTGGTGAAGACCTTGTCGACCCCGGCGATCCGGACGACGGGCCGGGCGGCAGCGGGGCTCGGATCCACGGTGCTCATCCCTCGGCGGCGCCCGGCCGGCCGCGAAGGGCGACGAGCTCGAGGGCCCGGATGATGACGAAGAACGTGACCCCCAGCAAGGAGGCGATGAGGATCGCCGCCCAGAGCTTCTCCGGTCCGGTGATGTACTGCTGGTTGAAGTTGATGATCGCCCGACCGAGACCGTTGGGGATGCCACCCGGCCCCTCGCCGATGATCGCTCCGACGATCGACGCGGTCGCCGCGATCTTGAGGGCGGTGAACAGGTAGGGCATCGACGCCGGGAGACGCACCTTTCGATAGATCGCCCATCGGCCGGCCGCATACGAGCGCATCAGCTCGAGGGCTCGCGGATCGGGTGCGCGCAGACCTCGGATCATCGCGATGGTCACCGGGAAGAACGTCAGGTAGGTCGCGATGACGACGACCGAGGTGACGTTCGGCCCGAATGCGAAGACGATCATGGGGGCCAGCGCGACGATCGGGATGGTCTGGCTGGCCACCACGTACGGCACGAAGGCCCGCTCCGCGATGCGCGAATGGACGAACACCGTGGCCAGCGACAGCCCGAGCAGGGCGCCGACAACGAACCCGATGGCCGCCTCGCGCCAGGTATAGAAGGCGGCACCGACGAGGAACTGCCCGAGCGAGGCGTCGGCGTTGCGCTGGACCGGCGCGACCAGCGCCGCGACGATGTTGAACCAGTGGGGCAGATTGAGGTCGGTGGCGAAGGCCCAGCGGAACGGCGGGCTGTGGTCGATGTCGATCCCGGTGCCCAGGACGTGCTGGAACCGCCACGGCACGCCGCCGAGCCACTTGACCGCCTCCCAGACGGCGAGGATGGCCAGCCCGAACAGGATGAAGGTGAGGACCCGCCGGTCGCGGGAGTGCCCCGTTCGCGGGGTCGGGCCGGCCGTGGCCATCCGCTAGCCGGAGACCGCCTGGTCGGAGATCTCAAGGGCGCGATCGATGACCTCGAAGCCCTCGGCGAGCTGGGCCTCGGTGATGCACAGCGGCGGGTTGGTGTGGATCGAGTTGTTGGGCACCATGGTGTACACGCCGTTATCCCGGAGGAAGCGGGCGATGGCCTTCATCTCGTCGGAGGTCCCGTTGAACGGGGTCAACGGTGTCCACGGGTCGCGGCTCCGGACGAGGTCGATGATCCCGAACAGCCCGAGGTTGCGGGTCGCCCCGACGCTGGGGTGGCGTGCCGCAAGACGGCGGTGATGCTCGCGCATGACCGGGTCGAGCCGGGCGGCGTTCTCGATGAGGCCGTCCTCCTCGTAGACCGAGATCGTGGCCAACGAGGCGGCCAGGCTGACGGGGTGGCTGCTGTACGTCAGGCCGCCGTAGAACATCTGGTTCTCGAACTTCTCGGCGACGCCGTGACGCATCGCGACGGCACCGAGCGGGAGATACGAGCTGGTCAGCCCCTTGGCCATCGTCATCAGGTCCGGGACGACGTCCCAGTGGTCCACCGCGAACCAGCGGCCCGTCCGGCCGAAACCGGCCATCACCTCGTCGGCCACCATCAGGATGTCGTTGCGATCGCAGATCTCGCGGACGCCGGCGATGTAGCCATCGGGCGGGATGAGGATGCCGTTCGTCCCCACGATGGTCTCGAGGAAGACCGCCGCGATCGACTTCGCACCTTCGTAGCGGATGACGTCCTCGAGGCCCTGCAGGCTCTCAGCGACCGGGCGCGGTTCAGCCTCGCCCCAGCGGTGCGTATCGGGGTAGCGCACGACGCCGACGATGCCGGGCTCGTTCGCCCATCGTCGCGGGTCGCCGGTCAGCGACATCGCGCCGAGGGTCGCTCCGTGATAGGCACGGTAGCGGGCGAGGACCTTGTGCCGGCCGGTGGCGTGGCGAGCGAGCTTGATGGCGTTCTCGATGGCCTCGGCGCCACCCAGCGTGAAGAAGACCTTGTCCATGTCGCCCGGAAGGATCTCGGCGAGCTTGGCGCCGAGCCGGGCCCGGACCTCGGTCGCGAAGGCGGGCTGGACGAACTGGAGCTTCGTCGCCTGGGCCGTGATGGCATCGATCACTCGCCGATCGCCGTGGCCGATGTTGACCGACATGAGCTGGCTGTTGAAATCGAGGATCCGCTCGCCCTCGGGCGTGTACAGGTAGACCCCCTCCGCGTGGTCGATGGCGATCGGATCGACGGACCCCTGGATCGACCACGAGAAGAACGTGTGCTGGCGAGAGAGGGCGACGATCTCCTCGCTGGTCATCGAGTCGGCAGCGGTCGTGATGGCCATGAGTCACCTCGAAGCTCGCGCGGCTCGGAGCCGCGGGCGGTCGGACGTCGGACAGATGGCGCAACGCACCATCGATGGGCTCGTCATTACAGCACAACGGCGATCATCGGCGAAGCCCGAGCCACCCGATGGCGGCGATCCACATGTTGCGCTCGTGTTGCGCGGAGCCGGGTCACTGACACACATCTGTAATCTTGGTTAG
>DASYJV010000222.1:0-1899 GCA_035996105.1 Candidatus Limnocylindrales bacterium
CGTTCTACAAGAACCCCGGGATCCACGACTGGCTGGGGATGGGACCGGCGCTTCGCTCCGAGGCGGGAGTTGCCCTCATCGCGCTCCTCAACGGCGCGGTCTTCGTGTGGGCCCTCGCCCAGTTCCGTACAAGGGCTCGCGCGCGTCTGGCCGACGAACTGGGCGCCGAAGCTGGGCGTGCCCTAGAGGGACCGCCGTCGGAAGGCCTCGGCCTGCCCGTGGGGCGACGATGGCTCCCGACGCGGTCGCCGCAGACCGCTGCCGCGACCACCACGGCGGCGGCGCCGTCCGCATCCGCGCTCGCCGCGGTCCCGGTGGCGGTCCCGTCGAAGTCCGTCTGGTCGCCCCGGCCCGGGCTCGACGACGTCGGGATCCTCGGCTGGTTCAAGGCCCGGTTGAACGAGGCGCCGCTCCGTCCCGATCGGAGCGCCATCCTGCGATCCGAGGGCGGCGGCCGGCTCGATCGTCTCGACCTCTACCTGATCGCGCTCCTGGTCGTGGCGACCCTGCTGCTGCGGACGTTCCGCCTCGCCGAGCCGTACCAGATGCACTTCGACGAGGTCTACCACGCCCGGACGGCCGCCGAGTTCCTCCAGGACTGGCGCTACGGGCTCTCGCATGACATCTACGAGTGGACCCACCCGCACCTCGCCAAATACCTGATGGCCGGCGGGATGGTCCTGTGGGGTGGCGATCACGTGGTCGCCACGAGCGATCTCGGCGTCCCGGTCCGTGCCACGGCCGTCGAACCGCGGCGGATCGATGCGGCGGCGCCCGGCGGGAGGGCAGGCGAGCGGCTCCATGTCGCCACGGGGACCGAGATCCGCACGTACGACCTCACGACGCGGGCCCTCATCTCGGTCGTCGCCGCGCCCGGCGCCGGGACGCTCGCGATCGACTCGACCGGCAGCCAGCTCGTGATCGGCTATGACGACGGGCAGATCGCGACGATCGACCTGGGCCTGATCGGTGATGGCGGGGTCACCACCGGGCTCCACCCGATCGACCTGGTCAAGGTCGACCACCCGGTCCAGCACCTCCTGGTGACGGACGGTGGCGCGCAGGTCATCGCCGCGTCCTCCGCCCGGCTGACGGCCGTCGACCTTGGGGCCGCGAAGGTCATCGGTTCGCTCGACCTGGCGGGCATCTCCGACCTGGCCGGCGGCGGGACCGGCGCTGCATTGGTCGCCACGGTCGACCAGGTGACCGATCCAGCCGCGCTCGCCTCGGACCTGGCCAGGATCCTGTCGACGAAGGCCGCCGATTACACGCTTCGACTTTCGTCCGCATCGCCGGGCGCGACGGTCATCCTCGGCGACCCGGGCACGGGCGACGCGCGGACGGCGCTCGACAAGGCGATCGCCGACGGGACCCTGCCGGGCGTGCGGGTCGACACCGTCCCGCGCGTCGCGGTGGCGACCGGCAGCGGCGTGGCCTTCGTCGATCCCCAGCAGGCACGCAGCATCTCGACGATCGCGCTCGACGGTGGCGCGCACGGCCTGGCCTTCGTGACCGGCCTCGACAGCCCGAAGCTCTACGTCACCTCGGGGACGTCGGCCAAGCCCTCCTACGACGTCATCGCGGTCGGTGGCGATGCCGCCAAGAACGGCCCGGTGGACCAGGGCCTGCACCCGCTGCCCGGACCCGGCACCTCGGTCGTCTACGACGCCGCGAGCCAGATGGTCCATATCCTCGGCATGGCGCCGGGGGCGGCCTCGGGTGGAACCTGGACGGTCTACGTCATCGAGCCCCACGGCAACGCCGTCTTCGCCGACGCCCGTCTCCCGACCGGGTTCACGCCGGCCGCGCTTGCCGGCGATTTCAACCCCGAATACCCCTCGCAGGATCGCCAGCAGCTCCTCGCCTTCGACGCCGGCGGCGCATCGGCAGCGATCGACG
>DASYJV010000223.1:0-14202 GCA_035996105.1 Candidatus Limnocylindrales bacterium
TCCTGGTGACCGGCTCGTTCATCATCGAGCACATCTTTGCGGTGCCGGGCGTCGGTCGCTACTACCTGAGTGCGATCACGACCCGCGACTACCCGCTGCTGATGGCGATGACGGTCATCTATGCGTTCGCCGTCGCCTTCCTGAACCTCGTGGTGGACGTCCTCTACGCCTATATCGACCCGCGGATCCGGTACAGCTAGGAGCCCGGCATGGCGACTTCGACGGCAGTCGGCGCGGTCCGCGTCCGGCCACAGGCAAGCACCGGGCTATGGCGGGAAGCCTGGGGCCGGCTGCGCAAGAACAAGCTTGCGCTGCTCGGTCTCGTGGGCGTCGGCCTGCTCATGTTCGCCGCCGTCTTCGGTCCGATCCTCGCGCCGTACCCGTATCAGGATCAGGACCTGGTGGCCATCGCGGCGCACAAGTTCAAGCCCCTGCCACCTGGCTCCCCGGGTCACCTGCTCGGCACGGACCAGCTTGGTCGCGACCTCCTGAGTCGGATCCTGGACGGCGCCCAGATCAGCATGACGGTGGCGCTCGTCGTCCAATTCGTCGTGCTCTTCGTCGGCGTTCCCATCGGGGCGGCGGCGGGCTGGTTCGCCGGACGCGTGGACTCGTTCCTGATGCGCTTCACCGACATCATCTACGCGTTCCCGGATCTCCTGTTCATCATCCTGCTCTCGGTCACGTTACGGGACACGATCCTCGGCCAGGCGCTCAACGGACTGCTACTGGTCTTCATCGCCATCGGTCTGACCTCCTGGGTGACGGTGGCCCGACTCGTGCGGGGCCAGATGCTGTCCCTGAAGGAGACCGAGTTCGTCGAGGCGGCCAAGGCCATCGGCGTCTCAGATCGGCGGATCGTCACCCGGCACCTGCTCCCGAACGGAAACGGGCCGATCATCGTGGCGATCACGCTCGGGATCCCGGGCGCGATCCTGGCCGAGGCGACGCTCGCCTATATCGGCGTCGGCGTCCAGGCCCCGCGTGCATCGTGGGGCAGCCTGGTCGCCGAGGGCCAGAAGTACGTGCGCTCGGACCCGCACCTCGTGATCATCCCGGCCCTGTGCATCGCCTTCGCGCTCATCAGCTTCACCTTCCTCGGCGATGGGCTGCGTGACGCCCTTGACCCGAAGCTCAAGGGAAAGCAGTAGGTGGTCGCCGAGAACGGGATGTCAGCCGCCGACGCGCCGTCGATCGTCGAGCTGAGCAGCGAGGACGTCCTCCGGGCGCGCCAGGACGCGGTCTCCAAGGCCGGTGTGGGGCGCAAGGCCGACCACCTCCTCGAGGTGCGCGGGTTGTCGACCCACTTCTTCACGCCGGACGGGGTCGTCCAGGCGGTGGACGACGTGAGCTTCGACGTCGGCTATGGCGAGACGCTCGGGCTGGTCGGTGAATCCGGATGCGGCAAGAGCGTCTCGGCGCTCTCGATCGCCCGGCTCGTCCCCGATCCTCCGGGCAAGATCGTCTCGGGCTCGATCCTGTTCGACGGCATCGACGTCCTCAAGCTCAACAGCGAGGACATGCGCAAGCTGCGCGGCAAGGAGATCGGGTTCATCTTCCAGGACCCGTTGACGAGCCTGAACCCGACCTTGACCATCGGCTACCAGATCGGCGAGGCGATCCGGGAGCACATGGGGCTGTCGGAGAAGGCGGCCCAGGATCGGGTCGTCGAGCTGCTCTCCAAGGTCGGCATCCCGAAGGCGCGCGAGCGGCTGAAGGACTATCCGTTCCAGTTCTCGGGCGGGATGCGCCAGCGGGTGATGATCGCGATCGCGCTGTCGTGCGATCCGAAGCTGATCCTGGCCGACGAGCCCACGACCGCCCTCGACGTGACGATCCAGGCCCAGATCCTCGAGCTCATCCAGAAGCTCTCGGCCGAGTTCGGGACCGCCGTCCTGCTCATCACCCACGACCTCGGGATCGCCGCCGGGATGTGCGATCGGGTCAACGTGATGTATGCCGGTCGGATCGTGGAGACCGGAACGGTCGACGAGCTCTTCGAGAACCCCAGGATGCCGTATGCCTGGGGCCTCCTGGACTCGCTGCCGAGGATCGACGACGTTCGCGGCGACCGGCTGCGGACGATCGAGGGCCTGCCGCCGCTGCTCATCCACCCGCCCGACGCCTGCCGCTTCAACCCCCGGTGCGACTACGCCCGGGATGTCTGTCGCCGGGACGAGCCGGAGCTGACGCCGCGCGGCGATACCGGACACCTCGCTCGGTGCTGGGCGACCGAGCCCGGCGGGTGGATCTCGTGACGGCCGTGGCGCCGATCCCGACCGCGCCAGTGGGAGCCCGACCGCACGACCCGGCGAACATCGTCGAGGTCGATGGACTCCAAGTCTATTTTCCCATCCGGTCGGGCATCTTCCAGACGACCAAGGGCATGGTCAAGGCGGTCGATGACGTGACCTTCGAGGTCCGCCGCGGCGAGACCCTGGGTCTCGTCGGCGAGTCGGGTTGTGGCAAGAGCACTATCGGTCGCGCGATGATCCGCCTGCGCGAGCCCACGGCCGGCTCGGTGCGCTTCGACGGGGTCGACCTCCACAGCCTGAGCACGGGCGATCTGCGTCGCATGCGCCGCCGGATGCAGATCATCTTCCAGGACCCCTATGGGTCGCTCGATCCGCGGATGACCGTCGGCTCGATCATCAGCGAGCCCATCGAGACCCATGGGCTGGCCGAAGGCGCGGCCAAGCGGGAGCGCGTCGCCGACCTGCTGCGGCTGGTCGGGCTCGATCCGCAGTACGTCAAGCGCTACCCGCACGAGTTCTCCGGCGGCCAGCGCCAGCGCATCGGGGTCGCCCGGGCGCTCGCCGTGGAGCCCGAGTTCATCGTCTGCGACGAGCCGATCTCGGCGCTCGACGTCTCGATCCAGGCCCAGGTCCTCAACCTCCTGACCGACCTCAAGAACCGGCTCGGGCTGACCTACCTGTTCGTCGCCCACGACCTGTCGGTGGTCAAGCACATCAGCGATCGGGTCGCGGTCATGTATCTCGGCAAGATCGTCGAAGTCGGTCCCCCGGACGTCCTGTACGCCGGCCCGGGCCACCCGTACACGCGCGCCCTCCTCTCAGCGGTGCCGGTGCCGGACCCGGTCGCGGAACGGAAGCGTAGGCGGGTCATCCTCAAGGGAGACGTGCCGAGCCCGGTGAACCCGCCATCGGGCTGTCGGTTCCACACGCGCTGCTGGCTCTACGAGCGTCTCGGCCAGCCGGAGAACTGCCGGACCGACGACCCGGCTCTCGAGCCCGTCGCGGGCGTCACCGCCCATCGCGCCGCCTGCCACTATGCCGACGAGGCGCTCAAGACCGATGTCGGCATCGCCCACATCGGCCAGGTGCTGGTCCGACGCGGCACCCCGGCCGCAGCCATCGCCTCGCTCGAGAAGGGCGAGGGCGGGCTGAGCGAGGAGCAGAAGGCGGCGTTCGCCGCCCCGGCGTTTGCCGAGGCAGCGACCGGCGCGCCTGCGGTCACGGTCACCGACACGCTCACGGTCGAGAACCCAGCCGCGACCGATGCCCCGACCGACCGCACCAGCCCGTTCTGAGCGGGTCAGGCCTCCGCGGGCTTCGGCTGCCGGAAATGGCACGCGCACAGGTGCTCGCCGCCCAGGTCGATGAGGGGCGGGATGACGTCGGCGCAGATGGCCGGGTCGCCCAGCTCCTGGCGCAGCTGACAGCGCGGGTGGAAGCGGCACCCTGACGGCGGGTTGACCGGGCTGGGAACGTCGCCTTTCAGGATGACCCGCTGGCGGCGCAGCTCCGGGTCCGGGACCGGGATCGCCGACATGAGGGCTTGCGTGTAGGGGTGCTCCTGCTGGCGGAAGAGCTCACGACGCTCGGTCAGCTCGGCGATCCGGCCGAGATACATCACGGCGACACGATCGCTGATGTGCTCGACGACACCCATGTTGTGGGCGACGAACAGGTAGGTCAGTCCGAGCTCGCGCTGGAGCTGTTTGAGCAGGTTCAGGACCTGCGCCTGGATCGAGACGTCGAGCGCCGAGACCGGCTCGTCGCAGACCAGCAGGTCCGGTTCGAGGACGAGCGCCCGGGCGATCCCGATGCGCTGCCGCTGTCCGCCCGAGAACTCGTGCGGGTAGCGTCGCCAGTGGTACGGCGCGAGACCCACCAGGTCCATCATCCGCGACACCTTCGCGCGTCGCTCCCGGGCAGTCCCGATGCCGTGGATCCGGAGCCCTTCACCGATGCTGTCGCCGATCGGGGTGCGCGGATCCAGACTCGCGTAGGGATCCTGGAAGATGATCTGCATCCGCCGCCGATATGGCTTGAGGGCCGCGCCCTTGAGCGTGGTGATGTCAGTGCCTTCGAACCGGATCGAGCCGCCGGTCGGTTCGATGAGGCGCAGAAGAAGGCGCCCGACCGTCGTCTTGCCACAGCCGGACTCGCCGACCAGACCGAGGGTCTCGCCACGGCGGATCTCGAACGTGACGCCATCCACTGCCTGGACGAGGCCGATCGTCCGCTGCAGGACGCCGCCATGGATGGGGAAGTGCTTGACCAGATCGCGGACCTCGACGAGCGGCGGCGATGCGGTCGTCACGGCCGTCACGGTGCCGGGACCACCGGGGGGACGACCCCGGGTCGTGCGATCGGGTGGCCGGCCGGATCGTGGTAGAGCCAGCAGCGGACGTCGTGGCCGGGGACGGCCTCGAGCAGCTGCGGGTGGGCGCTCTCGGCGAGGGTGACGTTCTCCTCGACCCGGGCCGCGCATCGCGGGGCGAACCGGCAGCCTTCCGGCAGGCTGATCAGGTTCGGGACGTTGCCCGGGATGACCGACAGCTCCTCACGCACATCGCCGACGACCGGGATCGAGGCGATCAGACCGCGGGTGTAGGGGTGGAGCGGGTCGCGGAAGAGCGGCACGACCTCGGTCTGCTCGACGATCTCGCCGGCGTACATGACGGCGACACGGTCGCACATCTCGGCCACCACGCCGAGGTCGTGGGTGATCAGGATGACCGCCGTCCCCGTCTGCTCCCGGAGGTTCCGGATGAGATCGAGGATCTGGGCCTGGATCGTCACGTCGAGAGCGGTGGTCGGCTCGTCGGCGATCAGCAGCTCCGGTTCGCAGGCAAGCGCCATCGCGATCATCACCCGCTGTGCCATCCCGCCCGACATCTCGTGGGGGTAGGCCTTGAGCCGTCGCTCTGGGTCCGGGATGCCGACCATCCGGAGCAGCTCGAGGGCGCGGGCGCGGGCCGGCCCCCGCTTCATGTGGCGGTGGAGCTCGAGGACCTCGGCGACCTGCCTGCCCACGTCCCAGACGGGGTTGAGCGACGACTGCGGCTGCTGGAAGATCATGCTGATCCGATCGCCGCGCAGCTTCCGCATCTCGTCGGACCGCAACGTGAGCAGGTCACGGCCGTCGAAGATGACTTCCCCACCCTCGATCCGACCGGGTCGGCCCACGAGCTGCATGATCGACAGGGATGTCACGCTCTTCCCGCAACCGGACTCACCGACCAGGCCCATGATCTCGCCGTGATCGACGTGGAAATCGATGCCGTCCACCGCTCGCACGATGCCGTCGCGCGTATGGAACGACGTTCGCAGCCCCTTGACCTCGAGCAGGGGATGCGCACCGCGCTCACGCTTCGGCCGGCGCGCGGAGGCCGGCACGAGCTCCTCGACGGTCGTCTGGTCGAGGCTCGGACCGAGCGCGTCGGGGAGCGTCGAAGGCGTTCCGGTCATCACTGGCTCATCGGTTCAGTCGGGGGTCGAGGGCATCGCGCAGGCCGTCGCCGAGCAGATTGAAGCCGAACACCGTGAGGGCGAGCGCAACGCCCGGGAAGAAGACCAGGTGGGGGGCCGTGAACAGGAAACCCCGGTCCTGGCCGACCATCGAGCCCCACTCGGCCGTCGGCGGCTGGGCGCCGAGCCCCAGGAACGACAGCGCCGCGACGTCGAGCACGGCACCGGCGATCCCGAGCGTCCCGGCCACGATGATCGGGGTCAGGCTGTTGGGCAGGATCCGTCGAAACACGAGACCCGCCGCGCTCTCGCCGAGGGCGCGTGACGCGACGACGTAGTCGCTCTCACGCGTCGACAGGACCGAGGCACGCATGATCCGGGCATAGATCGGGATGGCCACGATCCCGATCGCTAGCTGCGCGTTGATCAGACCCGGCCCCAGTGCAGACACGATGGCGATGGCGAGGAGCAGGGCCGGGAAGACGAGCAGGACATCCATCGTGCGCATGATCACGCTCTCCGTGCGACCCCCGGCGTAGCCGGCGGTCATGCCGAGGAGTGACCCGATGACGATGGCCAGGCCGACCGTCACGATGCCCACCTGGAGCGAGATCCTGGCACCGTGCAGGACGCGGCTGAATTCGTCGCGACCGTTGGCGTCGATCCCGAACAGGTGCTCCTGGCTCGCCGATGGGCAGCCGAGCAGATGGATGCATGGCGGCGACAGGCGCTTGATGCCCTGGTCGAACAGGACCTTGTCCGAGTCGTAGGCCGAGAGCAGGTCGGCGAACACCGCCGCGAACACGAGCAGTCCGAGGATGAACAGCCCGATCCGGGCGTTCCGCTGGCGAAGGATGTTGCCGAGCGTGTCGCGCGCCAGCCCGGCCGGCTTGTTGGCGGCGAGCGGGTCGGCCAGCGATTCGGCGGCCACATTCGTGGTCATGACGTGCTCATTTCGGTCGAAGCCTCGGGTCGAGGTATGCGTAGCTCACGTCGACCAGGAGATTGATGACCAGGAAGATGACGGCGATCACGAGCACGAAGCCCTCGATCACCGCGAAATCGTGCGACGTGATGGCATCGTACGTGGCCGAGCCGACCCCCGGCAGGTTGAAGATCGTCTCGGTCAGGACGGCCCCGGACAGGAGTCCGCCGATCTGCAGCCCGATGATCGTGACCATCGGCAACATCGCGTTGGGCAGGGCGTGGCGGCGAACGACGGCGCGATCGGTGAGGCCCTTCGCTCGGGCGGTCCGCACGTAGTCCTGACCGAGGACGTCGAGCAGGCTCGAGCGGGTGATCCGGGCGATGATCGCGAGGGGGATCGTCCCCAGGGCGACGGCCGGCAGGATCATGTGGCGGATGGCGTCGACGAAGATGTCGAACTGGAGCGAGAGCAGACCGTTGACGGTGTACATGTTCGACACGAAGTCGATGACCGAGCGGATGGGGCCCAGGCTGCCCGCCAGACCCCAGCGCACCGCCAACGGGATGACCTCGACGCCGGGTGTCAGGCGGCCCGATGGCGGCAGAGCGAAGGGCGTGTTCTTGAGCAGGATCGCGAAGACGAAGGCGAGCAGGAGCCCGAGCACGAACACCGGGATGGAGACGCCGAGGTTCGCGCCGGCCATGGTGATCGCGTCGATGGCCGAGTTCCGCTTGTAGGCCGAGACGACCCCGAGGAGGATCCCGACGGTCGTCGCGAACAGGAGCGCATACGCCGAAAGTTCGACCGTCATCGGCAGTCGCTCGATGAGCAGCGTCGTCACCGGCCGGGACGTGACGAACGACGTCCCGAAGTCGCCTCGCGAGATCGCACCGAGGTAGTCGACGAACTGGACGGGGATCGGCCGATCCAGCCCGCGGGCATGGTTGAACGCGGCGCAGGCCGCGTCGGTGGCTCGCTCGCCGAGGAGGATCCGGCACGGGTCGCCGGGCAGCAGGCGAGTGATGACGAACACGAGGACGACCACGCCGAACAGCACCGGGATGCTGATGAGCAATCTCCGGACGATGTAGGTGGTCACCCGATCGTCACCTCGGGGATAGGCGATGGGGCGTCCGAGGACGCCCCATCGATCAACGCGTTCGGCTCGCGGTGCGAGCGGGTCCGGCTATTGGGCGACAGCGCAGGTCTGCGCGCCACCCGAGTCGAAGTTGGGGTTGAGGCAGCCGGCGAACAGGGTCGGCCAGTACCAGTTGGCTCCAAGGTTGCCGACGTGGAGCGGGTTCTTGACGTCCCACTGGACGGCGAACGAATCGACGACGTCGTTGGCGTCGAGCACGCCCGCCTTCTGGAACTTCACCCCGTCCCGGAGCTTGCAGGTCCAGGTCTTTGCGTCAGCGCTCGGATCACAACTCGTGGCGAGAGCCGGGACCGGGTCGAGACCGGCGACCTTGTAGTTGTACAGCGAGTCGAACACCTGGGTGCAGATGCGCAGCGCATCGCCGTCGCTCTCGTCGCCGCAGTACAGCCCGGAGGGCTCGCTGTTCTGCGACCAGACCAGCTGTGTCCGGGTTCCGGGGGTCATGACCGACAGGTATTCGCTGCCGATCGGCGAGGAGTGGGCGCCGGTGACGTCCTTCTTCCAGGCCGTGGCCGATGCGCCGTGGACGAGCGGGACCATCGGGACGTGGGTCCGGACGAGGTTGTTGGCGTCCACGTAGTCCTGGGCCCGCTTGGTCTGATCGGTCTCGGAGGCACCCTTGGTCAGGGCCGCCGTGATGTCGTCGAACTTCTTGCCGAAGCCCGAGTTCGCGCCGGTACCGAAGTGGACGTCGAGGAAGTCGGTGACATCCGGATAGTCCGCGCCCCAGCCGAGGAGGAAGAGCGGGAACTTGCCGCGGGACTCGTCACCGAGATAGGTGTCGTCCTTCTCGACGACGAGATTGATCTTGACACCGAGGTTGTCGCGCAGCTGGGCCTGGATGTCCGTGGCGACCTGGGTCGGGCTGGGCAGGTAGCTGCGCACCTTGGTCCGGTAGTGGAAGTCGTACGTCTTGCTGAAGTCGAACCCGGCAGCGGTCAGGGCCGCCTTCGCCGCTGCGATGTCGGTGGCATACCACTTGTCGCCACCGCAGGCGAGCGGGATGGAGCACGGTGTGAAGTAATCCGCGGCTTCGGACCCGGCCGGGTAGAAGTTGTCGGCGATCCGCTTGCGATCGATACCGACCGCGATGGCCTGCCGGACCTTCTCATTGTTCCAGGGGGCCGAGTTGACGTTGAACCCCATGTACAGGGTGCTCAGCGCGACACGCGGCAGGAGCTGGAGGTTGGGATCCGCGGTGACGGTCGCGAAGTCGTCCGGCGCGACGTTGTCGATGCCATCGACATTGCCGGACTGGAGGTCCTGGAGCCGCTGGGTGGCGTCCTTGGCCCACTTGACGACGACCGTCTGCGCCTTCGGCGCGTCACCCCAGTAGTTGGGATTGGCCTCGAGCGTCACGCTGCTCCCGGCGACCCAGGACTTGACCTGGTAGGCACCGGTCCCGTTGATCGCGTCGTGGACGATGCTCTTGTCCTTGGCATGGGCGAGCAGCCAGTCGCTGTCCTGGATGTTGTTCGAGGCGAAGGCGATCTTGGATAGGAACGCGACGTCAGCCGCGCACAGGTCGAACTCGACCGTCAGCCGATCGAGCGCCTTGATCTGCTTGAAGATGCCCGAATAGGCCGCCGTGTTGGCACCCGAGGTGTACTTCGGAGGGTTCGCACAGTCGATCGCGGCGTCCGGATATGACTTGGCCGTGAACGCCGCCGCGCTCGACGAGGGCGCGCTCGAAGCCGCCTGGCTGGGCGCTGTCGACGCCGCGGTCGACGGGGCGGTGGATGCGGTGCCGCCACCGCAGGCCGCCAACAGGATCGCGAAGGACGCGCCGAGCGCGGATGCCTTCAACGACCATCGAGGTGTACGTGACATGGATCCTTACTCCTCCTCTATGCCTCGTGCCCGGACCGTATGCCTCCCTGTCCGGGCTTCGGGGCAAGCGCGTCCGCAACGCCCGAAAGCGCGCGGGTGCCCGGAAGCCTAGCATCCCATCCCCCTGTCGTCACCATCTTCCCGAGGCTCAGCCGCCGGGCGCAGGCGAAGGGTTCAGAAACCCGCCAAACGAGGACAGGAACGTGGGAAAGCTCCCCTCCCGACCACGGTGAAGCGGGTGCGCCGCGTCCCACTGGACGGCGAAGCTCAGGACGACGTCATTTGCGTCGAGCACCGACCCGTCGTCGAACAGGACGCCGGGCCGGATGGTGCAGGTCCAGACCGTCGATGCAGCGTTCGGGTCGCATCGCTGCGCGAGGGAGGGGACCGTGCCGGAGCTCGTCGGGTCGTAGGCGTACAGGGTGTCCATCAACTGCGCGCACAGGAGGCTCGCGACCGGGTCGCTCTCGTCGGCGCAGTACAGCCCGGCGGGCTCGGCCGTCGTCAGCCAGACCAGCTGCCGGCGGTCGCCCGGCGTCATCGACGCGAACCGTTCGAGACCGAGCGGCGAGACCAGGGCACCGGCGACGTCGGCGCGAAAGGCCGCCGTGGACCCGACGTCCGCGATCGGGATCACCGGCACATGCGTCCGGATCAGGCCGTTGGCCCTGGCGTAGGCCGCGTCCCGTTTCGCGGCGTCGGGCGTCGCACCAGCGGCAAGCGCCCTGACGATGTCGGGGAACTTCTTGCCCAGCCCGGCTGATGCACCTGCCCCGACGCGCGCGTCGACGTAGCTCGTCACGTCCGGGTAGGTCGCCGTCTGGCCGAGGATGAGGATCCCGGCGGTCTTCCCGGCGGCCACATCGGCGAGATAGGTGGCCTCTGGTTCGGGCACGAGCGTGGCGCGGATCCCGAGGTCGCTGAGCAGCGCGTCCCCGAGCGCCGTCGCGACACGGGCCGGATCGGGCAGGAACGGACGTGCGGCGTCCGCGTAGTGGATGGTCGTGTCGAAGCCGTTCGGGAACCCGGCCCCGGACAGCATCTCCTTGGCCAGGGTGGGGTCGTTGTCGTACCAGCGCGTCCCGGCGCAGCCGTGCGGGATCGTGCAGGGGGTGTAGTGCGACGCGAGCAGTGTGCCCGGGGGGAAGGCGGTATCGATGACCGCCTGGCGGTCGAGCCCGATGGCCAGCGCCTGCCGGACCCGCTCATCGGAGAACGGTGCGACGGTGTTGTTGAAGCCCAGGTAGACGACGTTCAGCCCCGGGCGCGGGAGGACGGTGAGGGCGACGTTGTCGGTCATCGCCGCGACGCTGGCGGTGTCGACCGCGTCGATGCCGTCGACGGTCCCGTCCCCGAGCTCCTTCGTCCGCTGCGTCGCGTCGGCCGTCCAGCGGACGATCAGGCGCTCGTTCTTCGCCGCCGCGCCCCAGTAGGCAGGATCGCGGGCGAGGCTGACCTCGGCGCCGGGCTTCCAACTCTCCAGGCGATACGGTCCGGTGCTGTTGACTTCCCTCACGATCGCCTGGGGACCGGTGGCCGCCGGATCGATGTGGGAGGTGAGCCAGCCCGAATCATTGATCGAGAAGGCCGGCGCGGCGATCTTCGAGAGGAAGGCGACATCCGGCTCGCACAGGGCGAAGACGACGGTCCTGGCGTTGGTCGAGCTGATCCGCTTGAGGTTCCCGGCATAGGCGCCGTGCGACGGGTCGGGCGCCGCCGCTTGACCGCATGGCGCATCGCCGGTCGTCGGGTAGGCGGTCTTGCCGAATGGTCCGCTGCTCGGGATCGCCGTCATCTTCGGCGCCGTCGGGGTCGGCGCCGACGAGGGGATCGGATCGATGGTGCTCCCGCATGCGGCCACCAGCAATCCGAGGACGATCGACCGGGCGAACGAGCGCGACGGCTGGCGGCGTCGTGCTGCAGTCACGCTCGCGAGCCTAGCACCCGATGGGCGAGACCGCCCCCTGATCGCAGCGCCCGAAAAGGCATCGCGTATGCTCCGGAACGTGCAGACCATCAAGATCGCACTGGCCCAGATCGCGCCGCAGCTCGGGTCGCCCGAGGTCAACCTGGCGACTCACCATGCGCTCATCGGCCAAGCCCGCTCGCAGGGCGCGGACCTCGTGGTCTTCCCGGAGCTCGGGCTCACCGGGTATCAGCTCCAGGACCTCGCCTCCGAGGTCGCCATGCGTCTGGACGATCGACGCCTGGCCGATCTCGCGGCCGCCACGCGGGGCCTGTCGGCGGTCGTCTCCTTCGTCGAGGAGTCGGCCGACCACCGCCTGTTCATCGCGGCGGCCCTGATCGAGGACGGGCAGATCGCCCACGTCCACCGCAAGCTCTTCCTGCCGACCTACGGCCTGTTCGACGAGCGCCGGTTCTTCGCGGCGGGTGACCTGCTTCGCGCGATCCCGTCACGTCTCGGGGTGGGGCTGGGCATCGGCGTCTGCGAGGATTTCTGGCACCTCGCCGTCCCGCAGCTGTTGGCGCTCGACGGTGCGCAGGTCCTCATCAATGTCTCCTCGTCCCCGGGGCGCGACCTGGCCGCGACCAACGAGGTCGGGCTCGGGACGGCAACATCGTGGCGGACGCTGATGCGAACCTATGCGCAGCTGACGACGTCGGTCGTCGTCTTCTGCAACCGGGTCGGTGTCGACGAATCGATCTCGTTCTGGGGTGGCTCGGAGGTGATCGGCCCGAACGGCCAGGCGATCTTCAGCGCCCCGCTCTATGACGAGGGGCTGTATCTCGTCGATGTGCCCACGGCGGACATCCGGCGCGAACGGATCGCCTTGCCGCTGCTGCGAGACGAGCGGCTCGAGCTCCAGGTCCGCGAGCTCCAACGGATCGTCGCGGAGCGCGCCGGCCTGGCGACCGATACCACTGCCGAGCCCGGCGCCGAGCCCGGCTTCGACCTGCTGCCAGCCGAGCAGCACGCTTCCAGGATCGGGTTCGGGGTCGATGGCGAACGGCAGGCGACGTCCGCCCCGGCCGGGGATCGCGACCCGTGACCGCCCCTGGGGCACCCTCCGACCAGGGGGCACCCTTCGAATTGCCGACCGAGCTTGCCATCGACACGGACGTCGCCCGCCGCGTCATCGCCGAGTTCATCCGCGGCCAGCTCCGACAGGCGGGCTTCGAGCGGGCCGTGCTCGGGCTCTCGGGCGGGATCGATTCGGCCGTGGTGGCTTGCCTGGTGGCCGAGGCGATCGGCGCCGAGCGGCTGCTCGCCGTGCTCCTGCCATACCGGACCTCGTCACCGGCCTCGCGCGGCGATGCCGAATCGCTTGTCGCGAGCCTGGGCTGTGCCAGCGAGCTGGTCGACATCAGCCCGATGGTCGACGGCTACTTCGGTGACGAGGCGACGCCGGGAGCGGCGGGACCCGATGGCCTGACCGCGAGCCCCCTCCGGCGCGGCAACTTCGCCGCGCGGATCCGGATGGCCGTCCTGTACGACCAGTCGGTGACGTGGGGCGGTCTTGTCGTGGGGACCGGCAACAAGACCGAGTCGTTGATCGGCTACACGACGGTATTCGGCGACGCGGCGTGCGCCTTCAACCCGATCGGCGACCTCTACAAGAGCCAGGTCCGCCAACTCGCGATGGCGCTCGGCGTCCCGGATGCGATCGTGCGCAAGGCCCCGTCGGCCGACCTGTGGCCGGGCCAGACCGACGAGGGCGAGGGCGCGTTCAGCTACCCGGTCCTCGATCGCCTGCTGTTCTGGCGGATAGACAAGCGCCGCTCGATCGAGGAGATGGAGGCGCTCGGCTTCGACCGCGCGACGGTCGAGCGGGTCGACCGGATGGTGGCCGGCGCCGAGTTCAAGCGCCAGGTCCCGCCCATCGCCAAGCTCGGTCCGCGGACGGCCGGGATCGACTATCTGTACCCCCGTCGACGGCCCGGGTCGGCGCGCGGGTGACCGACCCGGGGACGGGCGCTCCCCCGGAGGCGTCGAAGCTGCCGGGCACCCTGTTCGTCGTCGCGACCCCGATCGGGAACCTCGGTGACGTGACCCTGCGAGCGCTCGAGGTGCTGCGGACGGTCCCGCTCATCGCCGCCGAAGACACGCGCCACACTCGACGTCTCCTGGAGCGCCATGGCGTCCCGACGCGGACAACCAGCTATCACGCCCAGAGCGATGCCGCGCGGACCCGCGCCCTGCTCCAGCACCTGCGAGGCGGGGCGGACCTGGCCCTCGTGACCGACGCCGGGACGCCGGCCGTCAGCGATCCGGGTGGGGACCTGGTCGCCGCCTGGGCCGCCGAAGGTGGCACGGTCGTGCCGGTTCCCGGCGCGTCAGCGGTGCTGGCCGCGGTCGCCGGGTCCGGGGTCGCCGGGGCGCGCTGGGCATTCGAAGGGTTCCTGCCTCGGGCCGGACGCGAACGCCGCGAACGGATCGATCGGGTCGCCGCCGATGACCGCGGGACCATCCTGTTCGAGGCGCCCGGCCGCGTCGCCGCCGCGCTCGAAGACCTGGCCGCGGCCTGCGGGGCTGATCGTCCCGGTGCCGTGTGCCGCGAGCTGACGAAGCTGCACGAGACGATCGTCCGCGGCACGCTCGGCGAGCT
>DASYJV010000224.1:0-4909 GCA_035996105.1 Candidatus Limnocylindrales bacterium
CATCCGTTCGAAGATGAGGATGTTGGCGTCGACCGCCATGCCCACCGAGAGCACGAAGCCCGCGATCCCGGCGAGCGTCAGGGTCACCGGCACGAGCCGGAAGATGGCGTACATGACGAGCGTGTAATAGATGAGCGCGAAGCCCGCCACCAGGCCCGTCAGCCGGTAGTAGATGAGCATGAACGCGAGGACCAGCGAGATCCCGAGGAAGCCGGCGAGCAGTGTCTGGACCAGGAACTGGTTGCCGAGCGTCGCGCTGATGGTCTCGCTCGACAGCGGAGTGATCGGGAACGGCAGGGAACCGAACTTCAGGATGGTCACGAGGTTCGCCGCGTCCTTCGGGTTGAAGCCGGCCAGACCGCCGCCCGTGATCTGCACGTTCCCATTGGGGATGGGGTTCTGGATGACGGGCGCCGAGATGACCACCCCGTCGAGCGTGATCGCGAAGTAACTCCCGACGTGGTTCGTGGTGTAGTCGCCGAAGAGGGCCGCGCCACTGGATTTGAGGACGAAGTCGACGGCCGGTCGACCGTTCTGGTCGGTGCCGACCGTCGCCGAGGCGACCTGGTCACCGCTGAACAGCGGCGGGTTGACCTTGAGGTCGAGCGTCTGGCCCTGCTGCGCCGCGGTCGACCCGAGCGGGACGAAGTCGAGCCGGCCGGTCGCGCCGACGAGCTTCTTGACGGCCTCGGGGTCGGTCACGCCGGGGAGCTCGACCACGACGCGGTCCGCACCCTGGGTCGTGACCACCGGCTCGGAGACACCGGTCGTGTTCACCCGCCGTTCGATGATGTCCTTGATGACCGACATGTCGCCGGGTGACGGCGCCTTGCCGGCGACCGGCAGCGCCTGATACTCGACCCGGAGACCACCGGACAGGTCGAGACCGAGCTTGGTCTCGACGGCGCGCCAGGTGCCATCGGCACTTTGCGAATCCGGGAGGTGGAGCCCTGGGAAGAAATCGATGACCAGGGCGAGGACACCGATGAGCAGGATGAGGATCGGACCGGCTTTACGCATCGACGGCGGATATTACACGGAAGGCCGGGTACCCGTAGCCGGCCGCCTGGCCCGATCAGGCCTCCAGCGTCGCCTTGATCCGGGCGGCGAGCGCCGCACCGATGCCGGGGACCGCCGCGATCTGCTCGACCGGTGCATCGCGCACGCGCTTGATCGATCCGAACACCTTGAGCAGCTCGCGCTTGCGCTTCGGCCCCACCCCGGGCAGGTCGTCGAACGCCGACCGAACGCTCGAACGCGCACGCAGATTGCGGTGATACGTGATCGCGAAACGGTGCGCTTCGTCGCGCAGCCGCTGGACGAGATAGAGCGCGGGCGATGTCGCCGGGAGCAGGATCGGGTCGGGTCTGCCAGGGAGGAAGAGCTCCTCGCGTTCCTTGGCCAGCCCCGCCAGCGGCAGGTCATGCAGGCCGAGCTCGTCGAGAACAGCCTTGGCCGCGCTGACCTGGCCCTTGCCGCCATCGACGATGACGAGATCGGGCATCGCCCAGCGACGCGCCTCCTCGACCCCTTCCTCGCCGGTTCGCACCGACCGGAACCGCCGCCGCAACACCTCCTGGTGGCTGGCGAAGTCGTTGGGGCCCTGGACGGTCTGGATCCGGAAGCGCCGGTACTCCCCCGAGCGCGGCTTGCCGTCCTCGAAGACGACCATGCTGCCGACCGATTCGCTCCCCTGGAAGTTGCTGATGTCGTAGCACTCGATGCGCAGCGGCGGTCCGGCCAGCCCGAGCGCATCGGCGAGCTCCTCGAGGGCGACCAGGGTCTTGCCCTCGTCGGCCAGCCAGCGTGCCTGCTCGCGGGCGAGCGTCTCGCCCGCGTTGCGCGTGGCCAGGGCAAGGAGCTCGCGCTTCTCGCCGCGCTGCGGCACCCGAACGTGGACCGGCCCGCCGCGCCGCTCGGCCAGGAACGTCTCGAGGACGGCGACCTCGGCGATCGCCGTCGGGAGATAGACCTCGCGCGGCACGGAGCCGGCGCGGGCGTAGTACTGCTCGAGGAAGCTGGTGAGCACCTCGACATCCGTCGCCTCGCGCGCCGCGTCGAGGAGAAAGACGTCGCGGCCGATGAGCTTCCCGTCGCGGATGACGAACAGCTGCATCGCGGCCTGGTTGTCCTGCCGGGCCAGCCCGACGAGGTCGAGCTCGGTCCGGGCGAAGGCCGCCATCTTCTGGCTCTCCATCGTCCGCTCGATCGCCCGGATCTTGTCGCGCAGGACCCCGGCACGCTCGTACTCGGTGCGCTCGGCGGCGGTCGCCATCTCGCGCTGGAGTGCCTTGACGAGCGTCGCCTGGCGGCCCTCGAGGAAGAGTTCGACCTGCTCGATATCCGAGCGGTAGTCCTGCTTCGAGATGGCCGTGATGCACGGGCCCTGGCAGCGCTTGATGTGATACAGGAGGCAGGGCCGCTCGAGGGCGCGCACGCCATCCTTGATGTCGATGGTGCAGGTTCGGAACGGGAAGAGGCGCCGGACCAGGTTCATCGATTCGTCGACGCTCGAGGCCGATGCATACGGGCCGAAGTAGCGGCTGCCGTCGTTGACGAGCTTGCGCGTCCGTTCGACCCGCGGGAACTCGTCGCCCAGGGTGACCTTGATATAGGGATAGCTCTTGTCGTCCTTGAGCCGGACGTTGAAGCGCGGCCGATAGCGCTTGATGAGGTTCGCTTCGAGCAGGAGCGCCTCCGAGACGGAGTCGGTCTGGGTCACTTCGACGTCGACGACGCGGTCGATGACGCTGCGGATCCGGTGGACCTCGCCGCCCGGCGCCTGCTTCTGCCAGTAGGAACGCACGCGCGCGCGAAGGCTCTGCGCCTTGCCCACGTACACGACGTCGCCACGGGCGTCGCGCATGAGGTAGACGCCGGGCTTGTCGGGGAGCTTCGCGAGCGCGGATGCCAGTTCGGGAGTCACCCTCCGATGCTAGCGCGACCGGCCAGAAGACGCGGGAGCCCCTCCGGCAACGCCCTGTCAGCGCCGGTAAGCGGTGATGCATCCGGCCGGCGCACCGTGTCGCGATGCATCCGGCCGTCGAGGAGCGACTCGCCCGGCTCGCCCCCGACCAGCGAGCCGCCGCGACCGCGCCGTCCGGGCCGTCGCTGTGCATCGCGCCGGCCGGGAGCGGCAAGACGACGACGCTGGTGGCCCGCGCGGCCTGGCTCGTCGACTCGGGCACACCGCCGGAGACGATCCGGGCGATCACCTTCAACAAGCGCGCCGCCGAGGAGATGACCGTGCGTCTCGACGCGGCGGTCGCCCCGCTCGGCGTCGCGGCCGGGGCTGTCCGGGTGCGCACGTTCCACGCCCTCGGGCGCGAGATCCTGCTCGATGCCCGGGTCGCTGTCGAACCGCTCGCGGATCGGCTGGCGATCCTTGCGGCGGTCGCTCCCCTCGCCGACGCGAAGGAGCTGGTGCGGCTCGACACGATCGTGTCGCGGCTCAAGGTCGAGCTCGGGGTCTCGGCCGCGGACGTCGCCGCGGACCCTGAGGCGGGCCCGACGGCCAGGACGTTCCTCGCCTACGAAACGGCAGTCGCCGCGACGGGTGGGCTCGACTTCGACGATCTCATCCTTCGTGCCATCGCGCTCCTCGAGGGGGACGAAGCCTTCCTTGGGCGATGGCGCGCGACGTGTCGCGAGCTCCTCGTCGACGAGGTGCAGGATGTCGACCGGGCACAGCTCCGGCTCGCGCTCGGCCTGGCGGCCCCGGCCAATCGCATCTTCCTCGTCGGGGACGACGACCAGTCGATCTACGGCTGGCGGCTCGCCGATGTCCGGCGGATCCTCGGGCTGGCCGCGACCCTGCCCGGGCTCCGCCGGGTCGATCTCGAGGTGAACTATCGCTGCCCGCGGCTGGTGGTCGAACGGGCGGTTCGGCTCGTGGAGCACAACCGCGAGCGGTTCGCCAAGTCGATCCGGGCGGGTCCGAGTGCGACCGGGCAGCTGGTCCTCGCCCCGGATGCGTCCGATGAGACCGTCCGGATCGAGCGGGCGATCCGGAGCCTGCCGGACGACGAGACGACCCGGGCGGTCCTCGCCCGGACCAACCTGGAGCTCCTGCCGGCCGTCGTCGTGGCCATCGGGCTGGGTCTGCCGTTTCGCGCACCACGCATCGACCTGCTGGTGGACTCGCCGTTCCTCGACGCGCTGCTCCAGCGGGCCGCGGCTCTCGCCGATGTCGGCCAGCCGCTGCTCGTGACGCTCGGGCGTCTTCGACGAGAGACGGCCGGCGACGAGACCGCTGCCGAGTTGGCGACCGCGCTGCTGGGCTGGGCGGTCGGGCACGCCTCAGTCGAGGCGCTCGTGGCGGCGATCGAGGCGACCCGGGCGCGACTGGCCGAGCTTCGACGCGACGACGCGCGGCTGACGCTCGCGACCGCCCACGCGACCAAGGGACTCGAATTCGACCACGTCGTCGTCGTCGGGATGGAGGTCGGACGCTTCCCCAGCGCGCGCGCCGTGAGCCAGGCCCAGGAGCCGACCCGAGCCTACGAAGAGGAGCGCCGGCTCGCCTATGTCGCGTGGACCCGAGCGCGGCGCTCGCTGACGCTCCTCTACGACCCGGCCGTGCCCTCCCCCTTCCTGCTCGAGGCGTTCAGCCCGGAGGAGCTCGGTCTGGCGGCGCCGGGGCGATGAGCGGCGGGCACGCCGCGCGCGATCATCAGCCTCGCGAGCGGTTCAGCTCCCGGACCAGGCGGTCGATCGCATCGAGGAACGGCTCGGTGAGGTCCGCGGGAAGGACGTCGCGGATCGAGTCCTTGACGCCGTAGGCCGCACGACATCGTGTCGCGGTCGCCCGCAGTGCGACCGGCTCGTCGTCACGCAGCCGATCCGGGAGCGGCTCGAGGTACGCCGTCCAGCGCGCCGAGCCGATCTCGCGCGCGGCGGCCAGGAGTCG
>DASYJV010000225.1:0-4672 GCA_035996105.1 Candidatus Limnocylindrales bacterium
CGTCAGCGCCGAGTGCCAGTCGGTCGCCCCGAAGACGGCCCAGGCCGTGACCGCCTCGATCGGGATCCCGGCGGCTCGGGCCGTCGAGGCGGCCTCCCAGGCCTCCCACCACCACGCGACCTGGTCCATCGCGCTACCCGCGAGCGAGACTTCGGCGAGGATCATCGGGCGCCCATAGCGTTGCCACGTATCGGCGATCGCGGCGCGGATCCCCGCCACGGGCAGGCCCGGGATCCGGACGGCGTCGATGTCCACGTAGCGGTCGCCGTCCGGCTGCACCCTGGCGAGCTCGGGAGCTCGGTCCACCCGATCATCGAGATAGCGGTCGCTGGTCACGTAATGGTCGATGCCCAGCAGGTCCGGAGGACATGGTCGGTCGACGAGGTCCGCGAGCTCGCGCGTCCGCTCCGGGCCGGTGGCAAGGTGGGTGAACATCGGATGCTGCCGATCGACTCGCCCGAGCAACAGGTCCCAGGTCAGCCAGCGCCGTTCATTGACGAACATGGCCTGTCCAGCCAGCACATCGGTCGAGAACGTCATCCCGACGTCCTCGTTGACGATCAGTCTGGCTCCCGGCTGGACGGCCCGGATCGCATCGGCGGCGGCCCGGATCGCCAGACATTGGGCGAGGATGAGCTGGGCGAAGACGGCGGCGGAGCGCCCATGCGGGTGCCAGCGCCCATAGAGCCCCGAGAAACGCGCCGTCGTGAGTGGCTCGTTGATGGGCAGGTAGGCATCGATCCACGGGTAGCGCCGGGCCACCGCGCCGGCGAACCGCCCGAATGCAGCGGGAAAGCCCGGGTGCAGGATCGACATCCCGCGCGGCCCACCGCCGTGATGCAGCAGTCCGGCGATCGGTCGGATGCCGAACGATCGGAGCATGCCGAGGCGTTCGTCGGTCCAGCTCCAGTCGGCCTGCCGCAGACCGTGTGGCGCAACGCGCTCCCAGAGCACCGGGTAGCGAACCGCGGCAGCACCGAGATCGGCCAGCAGCTCCATCTGTTCCGCCTGGCCGGCATGTCCGGTGAGCTCGAGCTGGTCGACGACCCGTCGACGGACCCGCACCCGGCTGCATTCCAGGCCCGCCCACACGGCCGGCCGATCCAACCCGTCACCCTCGCCCATCACGCGGCCTGACTGGCGCCGCCCGCGATCTTCTTGAATGTCGCCAGCGCCTGCGCCACCACCTGGTCCATGTTGTAGTACTTGTAGGTCGCCAGCCGGCCGATGAAATGGACGTCGGTCGTCGCCGCGGCCAGCAGCTCATAGCGTTGATACAGGGCCCGGTTCTCCGGCCGCGGGATCGGGTAGAAGGGATCGCCGTCGGCCGTCGGGAACTCGCGCACGATGGTCGTCCTGGCATGTCGTTGGCCGGTCAGATGCTTGAACTCGGTCGTGCGGGTGTACGGCACCGATTCGCATGGCTCGTTGATCGTCGCGACCGGTTGTGCCAAGGGCTTGTCGAGCGTCTCGAACTGGAATTCGAGCGATCGGTAGGGGAGCGGCCCGAAGCGATGGCCGAAGTAGGCGTCGATCGGACCCGTGTAGACGAGGCCGCGATAGAGCCGCGGGCTGACGTCGCGCATGTCCGTGCCCGTTCGGACGCTGATGCGGGGATGGTCGAGCATCCGCTCGAAGAGGTGGGTGAAGCCGTCGCGCGGCATCGCCTGGTATTCGTCATTGAAGTAACGGTCGTCCTCGTTGGTCCTGGTCGGGATGCGGGCCGTGACCGACGCGTCGAGCTGGCTCGGGTCTAGGCCCCACTGCTTCCGCGTATAGCCCTGGAAGAAGAGCTCATACAGCTCCCGGCCCACGGTCCCGACGACGACATCCTCCGACGTCCGGGGAACCCCGACCGATTCCGCCCGCCCGGCGTAGAACTCGGCGACCGCCTCGTCGTCGACGAACCCCGTGCCGAACAGCTCGTTGATCGTCGTCCGATTGATGGGGATCGGGACGAGACGATCGCGCACCCGTGCAAGGACTCGATGCTCATAGGGCCGCCACTCGGTGAACGAGGAGAGGTAGTCCACGACCGACTTCGAGTTCGTGTGGAAGATGTGCGGGCCGTAGCGATGGACGATGACTCCCGACGCGTCGGGGTGGTCATAGGCGTTGCCGCCGACATGGTCCCGCCGGTCGATCAGCAGGACGCGTTGGCCGAGCTGGCTCGCCAGGCGCTCGGCCATCACGGAACCCGCGAACCCCGCGCCGACGACGAGCCAGTCGTACCGACTCATCGGCGTGTCCCGGCCAGGGAGTCGGAGCGGGAGCGTGCCCTGGACCGCGCCACGGGCGCCTTCTGCTGCTCCTCGACGATGGCCGACATGGCCATCCAGGTGCGGCTCCAGGATTGCGAGCCGAGCAGGGCATCGGCCCGGGCGATGACGTCGGTGGGATCGGCACGAAGTGCGTATTCGACCGCGTCCACGAAACCGGCGGCATCCGCCGCGATCGAGACCAGGCCGGTTCGCCCGTAGGGGTCGACGACGTCGGCGACCGGCGTGGCGACGACGGGCACGCCACCGGCCAGGTATTCCGGCGTCTTGGTGGGACTGATGAAACGGGTCGCCTCGCTGATGGCGAAGGGCATGATCGCCACGTCCCAGCCCGCGAGGTACGCCGGCAGCTCGCCGTACGCCTTGCGCCCGAGCCAGTGGATGTTCGGCGCCGTCGGGAGCTCGCCCTCCGCGATCTTGGCCAGGGGACCGAGCATGACCAGCTGCCATTCGGGCCTGGCGGCCGCCACTGCAGCCAAGAGCTCCAGGTCGATGCGCTCGTCGATGACGCCGAAGTAGCCGATCCGCGGATGGGCGATGCCGGCCTGGTCGGTCGGATCGGGTTGCGGCCGGCGTGCCCGTCCGAAATGCGCGGCATCGACGCTGCTCGGGAAGCAATATGCGTTCGGATGGCGGTCGCGCTTCGCTTCGAACAGGCTCCGGCCACCGGTGAACAGCACGTCGGCGGTCTGCAGCAGCTCCTCCTCGAGGGCCAGCAGGGCTGGCGGCGCGAAACGAAAGGCACTGAGCTCGTCCATGCAGTCGTAGACCGTCGCCGCCCGAGGCAGGTCGCGCGTCCAGGGCAGGGCCATCGGCGTGTAGTACCAGAGCCAGGGAGCCTCGATCCCTTCGCTCGCGAACAGCTGCGTCATCAGGCCTGAAAGCGCGGCATCGTCTGCGGTAGCGGGACGATCGTCGGGAAGGATGGGCACGACCACGGAGACGCCATCCGTCTCGCGAACGCGCAGGTCCAGGCCATCGCCCCGCTCCGGCTCTTCGACGAAGAACACACGCCGATCCCGGGAGGCGCACGCCATCAGGTGGTTGGGGCGCTGGTAGACGAACCCCCACCGAAGGTGCGACAGGCACACGAGATCAGACGCGGTCACGGACGACTCCCGCTAAGGCGACCACCGCGTTGGTGATCCAGGCCCGAAACGTATGGGCCGGGGGCTTCACGACACCAGCACCAAGGAAGGTTGCGGCCTTGCGCGCATCTAGCAATCGCGAAGTCGACCTGGATGGTGCGTATCCTGATGCGATGGACGCGGAGCCCGTTACGACCGACCGGCGGTCCTGGATCGAGCTGCCGTGGCGAGACTGGCAGCCGACCATCTCGACGCTGCACATGTGGACCCAGATCGTCGGCAAGGTGCGGATGGCGCTGGCCCCGCCGCTCAATCATTGGTGGCATGTCGCGCTGTACGTCACGCCCCGAGGACTGAGCACGACCGCCATCCCGTACGAGGATCGAACCTTCCAGGTCGACTTCGACTTCGTCGAGCATCGGCTGCAGGTGGTCGACAGCGATGACCGATCCTGCGAACTCAAGCTGGCGCCGATGTCGGTCGCCACGTTCTACCGTTCCTTCATGGACGGGCTGCGCGGCCTCGACATCGACGTGACGATCATGGCCCGGCCCGTGGAGGTCGCCGACGCGATCCCGTTCGCATCCGACGAGGTCCACGCCGCCTATCTCCCGGATCACGTCGAAGCCCTCCGGCGCGCGCTGATCGACGCGGACCGGGTCATGCAGACCTTCAGGTCGGGGTTCGTCGGCAAGGCAAGTCCGGTCAACTTCTTCTGGGGGAGCTTCGATCTGGCCGCCACGCGCTACTCGGGCAGACCGGCACCCCTCCATCCTGGTGGCTCGCCGAACTGCCCCGTCTGGGTGATGGAGGAGGCGTACTCCCGCGAGGAGACGAGCGTCGGCTGGTGGCCATCCAGCGAGCCGCCGGGTCCTGCGTTCTACGCCTACGCCTACCCTGAGCCGGACGGATACAAGACGGCGACCGTTCGACCGACCGAGGCGCACTACGACCCTCGCCTGGGCGAATTCATCCTGCCCTATGACGCGGTCCGTAGCGCCGCCGATCCGGGTTCGGCCGTGCTGGCATTCTTCGAATCCACGTACGAGGCCGGCGCCAGTCTCGGCGGCTGGGACCGTTCCACGCTCGAGCCCTCGGTTCGGCCGCGACGCGCGCCGATCGGGGCGTGGAGCACGATCGGCCCGGGTCGGCACGTGGATCCGGCGATCGACATCGATCCTCATCGCCATCGCAGAAGGGAGTAGGGAGCCATGGCCGACGCGGACATCTTCGAGCGGATCAACGCGCTTTCGAGCGAAGAGGAGCAGCTCTACGGTCAGGCCAGCGACGGCAGCGGCCTGTCGG
>DASYJV010000226.1:0-3493 GCA_035996105.1 Candidatus Limnocylindrales bacterium
TCGTCGACACGAGCGATCTCCAGGCGGTCGCGGCCGCCCTCGCCGCTTCGCCGGCGCGGGTGCTGTACGCCGAGACGATCGCCAACCCCACCACCCAGGTCGCCGACCACGCCGCCCTGGCCCAGCTCGCGCACCGTCACGGCGCCACCTACGTGGTGGACAACACGTTCGCCTCCCCGTATCTCTGCCGACCGCTGGAGCTCGGCGCCGACCTCGTCGTCGAGTCGGCCACCAAG
This sequence comes from Candidatus Limnocylindrales bacterium, assembly GCA_035996105.1. Taxonomy (GTDB): domain Bacteria; phylum Chloroflexota; class Limnocylindria; order Limnocylindrales; family CSP1-4; genus SPCO01. Next base: position 237 of record DASYJV010000226.1, read on the forward strand.
TTCCTGGGGGGCCACAGCGACCTCATCGCCGGGGTCGTCGCCGGTCCGCGCGACCTGATCGCCGAGGTCGAGCGCGTCCAGGTCGATACCGGCGCGACGCTCGGCCCGCTGGAGGCGTTCCTGGTCCTGCGCGGGATCCTGACCCTGGCCGTCCGTGCCGAGCGACATGGGGCAACGGCCGCGGCACTGGCCGGCTGGCTCGAGCGTCAGGACGGCGTGCGTTCCGTGCTCTATCCGGGTCTCCCGACCCACCCCCAGTACGAGGTCGCGCAACGCCAGTTCCGGGGCGGGATCGGCGGCGGGATGCTCGCGTTCGAGGTCGAGGGCGGTCGGGCGGCCGGTCGCGCCGTCATCGATGCCCTGACGCTCGCCGAGTTGACCGCCTCGCTGGGGAGCGTCCACACGATGGTCGTCCATCCGCCATCGACCTCGCATCGCCAGTCGACCGAGGCGGAGCTGCTCGAGGCCGGCATCACGCCGGGTCTGCTGCGCGTCTCGGTCGGGCTCGAGGACCTCGAGGATCTCGAGGCGGACTTCGCGGCTGCGCTCAGCGCCGCGGCAGCACTCGCCGGTCGCTCGGTCCAGGCGCTCGGCGCCGTCTAGGGTCTCGAGCCATCGCGAGCCCGGCCGTCGTTTCGACGGCCACCTTCCGACCGGCCGACCGGAACCCTCCAGCCCGGCTCGGCTACGGCCTGTGGAGCCTGTTCACGTCGGTCGACTTCGCGGTCTTCCAGATCATCTTCCTGGCCCTGCTCGCGGTGGTCGGGATGACCATCAAGCAGCTGCCCGACTTCGCGTTCCGCTCGGCGACCGACTACGCGGCCGCCCTCGACCAGCTCCACACCCGGTACGACCCGGTCCTCGGGGCGGCCGTCGTGGATGTCATGGATCGGTTGTCGCTCTTCGCGGTCTTCCGCTCGCCATGGTTCAGCGCCGGGCTGGTCGTGCTCATGATCTCGATCGTCATCTGCACCCTCGATCGAACCCCAAAGCTGTGGCGCGGCGTGAGCGATATCCGCGTCGCCCAACCGGAGCCCTATTTCGATCCACGACTCCCCGATCGTGCGGCGATGGACGGGGTCCCCGCCGAGTCCGTCCGCTCGGTCTTGCGCCGGAACGGGTTCCATGTCCGCGAAGCCAGCGGACCGGACGGCACGACCTTCCTCTATGGCGACCGCCACCAGTACACGAAGATGGCGACGCTCCTCACCCACACCGGCCTCGTCCTGTTCCTCATCGCGGCCGCGGTGACGTCGCGCCTCGGTGACGAGCAGGGGCTGGTGGTCGCCGAGGGTGAATCCCTGACGGTCCAGCCGATCGGCACGCCCGGACTGCTCCTCGTCAAGAACTTCGACTTCCAGGCGCCGGGCTTCGACACGGGCAAGCCAACCGACTTCACGACAGACCTCGGCGTCTACCGCGACGGCCAGGAGATCGCGCGCAAGACGATCCGGGTCAACGATCCGCTCTCGATCGGCGGCTACACCTTCCACCAGAACGGCTTCGGACCGGCACCGCACCTCGTCCTCAGGACGGCGGCCGGCGTCCCGCTCTGGGATGCGCCCGTGCCGATGACCGACCAGGCGTCCGGGCTGCCGTACGCGTCGATCGGCATCCCTGGTCGGGACATGGGGCTCAAGCTCCTGCTCGACAAGGAGCCGGACGGGACCGGCGTCGTGCTCGTCGTCCCATACCGGATCGTCGGCACGGCGGCGGACGGCCAGCCGGTCCTCGATCTCCTCCCGGCGCTCAGCCTGCACCGGGGCGACAGCAAGGTCTCACAGGGACTTGACCTGTCGATCGGGCTGAGCGATTTCGGGCAATTCACCTTGCTCATCGCCAAGAAGGACCCGGGTCAGGGCATCGTCTGGGTCGCCTTCGCGTGCCTGATCGCCGGGATCACGATCAGCTTCTACCGGCCGCGGCGCCGGGTCTGGACGCGGCTCGCGCCGGATGGCCGGCTGGGCATCGTATGGCGATCGGACCGCTATATCGACGTGGAACGGGAATTCGGCCGGCTGCTCGACCAGCTCGTCGCCGCTCGCCGCCCGAAAGTGGAAACGTGACCCTGATCGCTCCCGGCCGATACTGAACCGCAACCCGACTCGCTGGTAGGCTCATCGGAGCGCCCGCGCGGCCGCAGGCACCACAGGAGAGTGATGACCACCAGACAGGCTGCGATCTCCGAGATCGCCACCCATCGGGTCGCGAAGACCCAGGGCTACCTCGAGGACGCCGGCGCCGATATCTACGGCGAGTACGTCTTCGATGAGCAGGCCCAGCGCGACTACCTGGCCAAGCCGATCTTCAAGAAGCTCCGCCGGACGATCGAGGGCAACGAGCCGTTCGACCCGGCCATCGTCGACGCGGTGGCGCACGGCGTGAAGGAATGGGCGCTCGCCCACGGAGCCACCCACTACACCCACTGGTTCGTGCCGATGACCGGCTCGACGGCCGAGAAGCACGACTCATTCCTGACCCCGACCGGCGATGGCCAGACCGTCGCCGAGTTCTCCGGCAAGAACCTGCTCCAGGGCGAGCCCGACGCGAGCTCGTTCCCCTCGGGCGGCCTGCGGGCCACCTTCGAGGCGCGCGGCTACACCGGCTGGGACGTCACCAGCCCGATCTTCCTCCAGGTCGAGCCCAACGGCGTGACGCTGACCATCCCGACCGCCTACGTGTCGTACACGGGCGAGGCGCTCGACTTCAAGATCCCGCTTCTGCGCTCGCAGGAAGCGCTCGGCGAGCAGGCGCTTCGGATCCTGCGCTGGTTCGACAACACGACCGCCGGTCGCGTTTTCACCAACATCGGCCCCGAGCAGGAATACTTCCTGATCGACCGCCGCCTCGCCGAGCAGCGGCCCGACCTGCTGCTGACCGGTCGGACGTTGTTCGGGGCACCGTCGCCCAAGGGCCAGGAGCTGGAGGACCAGTATTTCGGCCCCATCCGCGAGCGGATCCTGGCCTTCATGATGGATCTCGATCGCGAGCTGTGGCGGCTCGGCATCCCGGCGAAGACACGCCATAACGAGGTCGCCCCGGCCCAGTTCGAGATGGCGCCGGTCTACGAGCCGACCTCGGTCGGTTCCGACCACAACATGGTGGTCATGAGCCTGATGCGGCGCATCGCGCAGCAGCACGGGCTGATGTTCCTGATCCACGAGAAGCCGTTCGCCGGGATCAACGGGTCGGGCAAGCACAACAACTGGTCGATGGCCACCGACGATGGCGAGAACCTGCTCGACCCCGGCAACGAC
>DASYJV010000227.1:0-1638 GCA_035996105.1 Candidatus Limnocylindrales bacterium
CTGGGTCTCGCGTCGGAAATGATCGAGCTGGTCGACGCTCAGCCGGCCTTCGAGGAAGGCCCGGGCATAGATCCCCGGCGCGGCATGGCCCTGGTAGAAGATCTGGTCGCCACTCCCCCCGGCGTCCTTGCCGCGGAAGAAATGGTTGAAGCCGACCTCGTAGAGCGTAGCGGCGGAGGCATAGGTGGCCAGATGGCCGCCGATCCCCGAGTCCTGGTTATTGGCGCGCAGGACCATCGCGACGGCATTCCAGCGGATGAGCCGGCGGATCCGCCGCTCCATCGCCTCGTCGCCCGGGAAGGCCGGTTCCTGCTCCGGGCTGATCGTGTTGATGTAGCGGGTCTGGGTCAGCGGCGGCAGCCCGACCTGGAGCTGACGCGCTCGCTTGAGCAGCTTGTAGATGATGAATCGAGCCCGTGCCTCGCCCTCGTCGGCGACGACCTGGTCGAGTGAGGCGAGCCAGTCCTCGGTCTCCTGCGGATCGATGTCCGGGAGTTGGTGCTTGAACTCATCGAAGTACATGTGTGGTCTGGCTCCAGTCGGCGCGGCGGCGCCGGGCGTCGATCGTCAGGCCGGGACGAGCCTGAGGGTGGTGTCGAAGATCTCCGGCTCGAGCATCGACGGGAGATCGGGGTCGTTCGCGTACTTGCGGGCCAGGACGTCGCTCGTCCGCTTGACCGACTCGGGATCGGTCGCCTGGACCGGCATCGCCCGCAGCCGCCGGCCAGCCACATGGATGGTGACCGGCGGCCCGGAGATGGCCTCGCGGTACCAGCGTGCAGCTGCGCCATTGACCGAGCGGACGAAGGTGTCCTCGCCATCGACGACGACCCACACGATGGTGCGGTGGGTGGGTCCGTCGGGTCGTGCGGTCTCGATCTCGACTTCCACCGTTTCGGCGAGCAGCGCGAGATCGGCCGGCTCAAAACGCATATCGCCAGCGTAGCCCATCTCGCCCAGACTGGAGTTTGCGAGTCGGTATCGCTGCGAGCAAGATGGGCCCGGCTGTTATGTGAATGCAACGAGTATTACAACCCTGGGCGCATCGCCCGTCAGGCCTGAGCGTCGATGCTCTCGCCAGCCCGGAGACGAACCAGGCGGAGGTCCGTCACCATGTCACCACCCAGGAGGCGAACATGAGCACCCAGCCGCTCGTTCTCGTCGCGGACGATGAGCCCCGGATCACGAAGCTCGTCTCGATCGCCCTCGGCGAGGAAGGCTTTCGCGTCGTCACCGCCGGCGGTGGGGAGGAAGCCCTGGCCAAGGCCGAAGAGGTGCGCCCCGACATCGTCCTGCTCGACATCGTGATGCCCGACCTCGATGGCATCGAGGTCATGCGCCAGCTTCGCGAGCGGCGACCGGTCGCGGTCATCCTGCTGACCGCCAAGGGCTCGACCGCCGACAAGGCCAAGGGCCTCGATCTCGGCGCCGACGATTACATCGCAAAGCCGTTCCACCCAGACGAGCTGGCCGCCCGCGTCCGCGCGGTCCTGCGTCGCTCGTCCGGGGCGCAGCCGGGTTCCGGCGTGCTCAAGTTCGACGATGTCGAGATCGACCTCGAGCGCCGGATGGTGACCCGCGGCGGCGAGCTGGTCCAGCTCTCGCGTACCGAGTGGCTGCTCCTCCAGCACCTCGCCG
>DASYJV010000228.1:0-4948 GCA_035996105.1 Candidatus Limnocylindrales bacterium
CGGCCAGCGCGAGGTGCCGCTCGACCGGCTGTTCGATCCGTCGCTGTGGCGGCGCGGTCGCGCGCCTGCCGAGCCGACCCCGCCACCGGATCAGAGCCCGTAGACGCGCTCCGAGTTGCGCCACAGGATCCGTTCCGCCCAATCGAGCGCGGTGCGCTCGTCGATGGCGCCGTCGGCGATGTGCTCGTCGAGCACCCGGCCGAGCGCCCGGCGCCCGATCCGCGCGCCGACCCAGTAGAGCTCGGGGACGAGCGACGCATCCGTGCTGAACAGGATCTTCGAAGCGGGTGCCAGGCCGAGCAGCTCGCGGGTGATCTCGGTCGCCTCGCCGGCCGCGAACAGGATCGCCTCGCCCATGTCGGCGTAGACGTTGGGATACATCGCCGCGAGGTACGCCAGCGACCGGATGTACGGGTAGCCGGTATGGAGGAGCACGATCGGGGCGGCCCGGAACCGATCAGAGAAGATCAGTCGAAGCGCAGCGGGATCGACCTTGGGGAGGTCGAGGTCCGGATCACCCAGCCCGGTGTGGAACTGGATCGGGACGCCCTGGCGCGCCGACTCCTCGACGGCGATGACGGTCAGGTGATCGAGCAGGGGCTTGGACGCGATCCGGAGCTTGCCGTCGCGCTTGGCGATGTCGCGGACCCCGGCGAAGGCGGCGGCGGCGGTCGTTCGGTCGACCTCCTCCAGCCCGAGCCCCGTCCGGTACGCGAGCACCGACTTCATGCCCACGATGCCGCGATCCCGCATGTCGGCCAGCGCGCCGCGATAGGCATCGAGGAAGCCGTCGAAGTCGCCGACGTCCGCCGCGGCCACGATCAGCCCTTCGATCAACGGCTCGAGACGGATGACCTCTTCGATGCGGCACGGCGCGAGCCGCCGGAGCTCCGCGAGGCTGAACGTCGTCTCGGCGCCATAGCCGGTGTCGATGAGCCAGGTCTTGAAGTTGCCGCGCTGGACGATCTCGCGGGTCAGCCACTCGAGCCCACGCTCGCGGCGGGCGGCGTGGACGGCCTCGGGCGTCGGCTCGCAGTCGAGCAGCCCGGCCAGCTCGCGGATCGTCCAGTGGTAGAAGAGCGAGTAGGGAACGTCGTCTCTCGCGACTTCCTCGTAGTACGACTCGGTGAGGTGGATGCGGAACGCCTCGTCGTCGACGGGCTGCTCTCGGAGCAGCGAGTGGCAATGGTTGTCGACGATCGGGATGGAGCTGAGGTCGAGACCCATCGGCCGGCCGATCAGTACTTGAAGAAGTGCTGTTCGAGCTCGTACGCGTCGTCCTGCTCCGCGTAGGCCGCGGCTTCCGCCCGTCGGACCTTGAGATACTCGACCGCGAGGGGCTCGCCGAGCGCTTTCGTCAGGACCTCGTCGCGTTCCAGCTCGTCGAGCGCTGCGGCCGCGGTCTCGGGAAAGCGGCGGATCCCCCGCCGCTCACGTTCCTCGTCGGTCAGGTTGCCCGGATCCTGGTCGACCGGGTCGCCCGGGTCGAGGCCGCGCTCGATGCCGTCGAGGGCCGCGGCGATGACCCCGCCGAGCGAGATGTATGGATTGGCGCTGGCGTCGCTTGCCTTGAGCTCGAGGTTCGTCGAGCCCTCCTCATCGTCCCAGTAGCGACTCGGGACCCGGACTGCCGCTTCGCGGTTCTCGATCCCCCAGGCCGCATACGCCGAGCTCCAGTAGTGCGGCTGGAGTCGCCGGAACGAGTTGACGCTCGGGGTCGTGAGCCCGAGCAGGCCGGGCAGGTGGGTCAGCACGCCGGCGATCGCATTGCGCGCGAGCGGGCTCAGGCCGTCCCGGGCGTTGGCCTCGGCGAGCCGGTTGGTCGTGTGGTCCTTGTCCCAGATGGACCAGTGGAGGTGCGCGCCGCTGCCGGCCTGGTCCCCGAATGGCTTGGGCGCGAGCGAGGCGATCAGCCCGTGCTGGGCCGCCACGGCCCGGACCGTCTGCCGGTAGGTGATCTGCTCGTCCGCCGCGGTCAGCGCCGGTGCGTGGCGGATCGACAGCTCCTGCTGACCCCAGCCGAGCTCGGGGTGCGAGAGCTCGACCGTCAGCCCCTGGGCGGTGAGGGCCGCGATGATGTCCTGGATGACCTCCTCGGTCGACTCCATCCCGATGGCACTGAAGCACAGGCTCCGGTCGACGGGACGGTATCCCTCCTCCGTTCGAATGGCGAGGTAGAACTCGTTCTCGAAGGCGGCGTCGAAGGTGAGACCGGCGTCGGCGGCCTTGGCGATCATCCGCTGCAGGAATGCCCGTGGGTCGAGCGCCCAGGGCGAGTGATCGAGCTCGACCATGTTGACCAGCATCTGGCCGCTGCGTGGGGCATAGGGCAGCAGGACGAAGGTCGACGGGTCCGGGACCAGCCGGATCTCCCCGACCGGACCGTACGTCGCGTCGGGGGCGAGGGTATCGATGCTGGTGAACGACTGCATCCCCTTGACCAGCCCGATGCCGCTCTGCATCCGCCGGGCCAGCTGCCCGACATGGGCGCTCTTGCCGCGGATGACGCCGCCGTTGTCGCAATAGAGGAACCGGACGAGCTGGACCCCGTGCTCCTTGGCCTGGGCGACGATCTGATCGGGTGTCATCGGCGTGCCTCGATGCTGGTGGCGGGACGGCGAACCGCCGGTCCGGGGCGTCGAGCCCGCGGACCGGCGGTGGTGATCCACCCTGGTCTTAGGGGGCCGGGACCTTGTCGGGGACGAACTCACCGGCGAGCGTGAGCTTGCCGGCCTCGATGTCGATGACGGTCACACCCTTCTGCGGGACGTGGCTGCCCGACGCGAAGGTGATCTTGCCGGTGATCCCGGGGAAGTCCTTGGTGGCCTCGATGGCGGTCTTGACCGCCGCCGAATCCGTGCCGGCCGCCCGGGTGATGGCATCGGCGAGCAGGTAGACGGTGTCGTAGCCGAGCGCGGCGAACGCGTTCTCGGGATCGTTGCCGTATTCGGTCTTGTAGGCGGCGATGAACTTCTTGATGGGGTCGGTCCCGCCGGTCGCATCGATCAATGCGTGCGTCGTGAAGAAGACCTTGCTCGTGGCAGGGCCGGCGACCTTGACGAGATCCGGCGTGTCATAGCCGTCGCCACCGACGATCGGGCCGGTGAGACCCGCGTCGCGGAACTGCTTGACGATCGGGCCGATGTTGTAGGGCATCGCCGCGACGTAGTAGAAGTCGGGCGGTGCGCTGAGGGCCTTGATCTTGGCGATCTGGGCCGAGAAGTTCGTCTCCTTGTCGTCGTAGGAATCCTCGAGCGCGATCTTCCCGCCGAGTTCCGTGTAGCGCGACTTGAAGTAGCCGCCGAGGAGCGTCGTGTACTCGACGCCCTTGTCCCACAGGAAGTACGCGTTCTTGCCGAAGTTCTTGTAGCCGTACTCGGCGCCGACCGCCGCCTGGACGTTATCGCCGAAGCAGGCGAGGAACATCATGTCGCCGACCTGGGTCGGGATCTTGGGCGAGGTGGCGCCAACGGTGATGAACGGGATCTTGGCGTCCTGGAAGATCTTCCCGGAGGCCAGCACGGAGTCCGTGTCCGTGTAGCCGACCATCAGCGGGACCTTGTCCTGTTCGACGAATTGCTTCGCCGTCTGCGCGGTGACGTCCATCTTGTACTGGCTGTCGTGGACGATGAACTCGATCTGGCTGCCGTTCACGCCGCCCTTGGCATTGATCTCCTTGACCGCCAGCTTGGCGCCGTTGGCGGCCGGCAGGTCGAGCGACGACTCGTCGCCGGTGAGCGCGAACCCGCCGCCGATCTTGATCGTGCCACCCGTTCCGCCGCTGCCGGCCGGGCTGCCGGCGGGGCTGCTTGCCGAGGCCCCTGCGGTGGTCGGTGCCGAGCTCGCGGCGGTCGTGGGCGAGCCGGATCCACCGGCCGGGCTGCTGCACGCCACGACCAGGGCGATGGTCGCGACAAGCGCGCTTAGGCGAGCCAGGTGTGTGCGCATCGTGCCTCCTCCACCCCGTGCCGGGGTCGACTCATGAGCGGACCGGCGCAGCGTAGCGCAGGTGCGGGATCACGAACAGCCCCGACCACGAAGCGCAACGAACCACGCGCGACCGGGCGAGCGGCTAGTCGACGACGGTACGACTCTGTTCGCGCGTGAACTGGGCGACGTAGTACATCGAGAGCGCGGCCTTGCCCGTCGAGCCACTCCCCTTCCAGCCACCGAACGCCTGGACGCCGGGCCAGGCTCCCGTCGTGGCGCCGGCACGACGGTTCACGTACAGGACCCCCGCCTCGATGTGGTCGAGGAAGTGCTGGACCTCCGCCGGGTCCTCGCTGTAGACGCCGGCCGTCAATCCCAGTAGCGAATCGTTCGCGAGCGCGAGCGCCTCATCCATGGAGTCGACCGCAGCCACCGCGGTGAAGGGCACGAACAGCTCGTCGCGGAAGAGCCGGTGCGAGGTCGGCAGGTTGCCGACGACGGTCGGCTCGACATAGAAGCCGCGAGCGAGGTCGCCATCGGTCAGATGCTCGCCGCCGGTGAACACCGAGCCATCCCGTCGCGCCTCGGCCACCGCGGCCTGATGTCGGTCGACGGCTCGCTGGTCGATGACCGGACCCATCCAGTTGGCACGGACGAGCGGGTCGCCGATCGTCACCTTCTCGGTCTTTTCGACGAGCAGCCGAACCAGCTCATCATGGACCGGCCGCTCGACGTAAACGCGCGAGTTCGCTGAGCACTTCTGGCCACCGAAGCCGAACGCGCTGCGCATGATCCCCTCGGCCGCTTCCTCGAGGTCGGCCTTGCGCGAGACGATGGCCGGGTTCTTGCCACCCATCTCCACGATGGTTGGTCGCGGCCAGTCGCGACTGAACCCGTGGTACAGGCGCATCCCGACGTCGTACGAGCCGGTGAACACGATGCCATCGATGCCTCGATGGTCCTGGAGCGCCTGGCCGACCGTGTCGCCCGGGCCCATGACCAGGTTGATGGCACCGGC
>DASYJV010000229.1:0-4550 GCA_035996105.1 Candidatus Limnocylindrales bacterium
CGACGCCGTCGCCAACGAAGGCCCGACGATCAAGCGCTTCCAGCCGCGGGCCCAGGGTCGGGCATTCCCGATCCACAAGCCAATGACCCACATCACGATCGTCGTCGCGGACCAGGAGGCCTGACATGGGACACAAGGTCCATCCGTACGGCTTCCGGCTCGGTGTCTCTCGCACCTGGACCGCGAAGTGGTACGCGGATAACAAGGAATACACGGCCTCCCTCCAGGAGGACATCAAGATCCGTCAGCTCATCGACAAGCGGCTGGCCAACGCCAGCGTCAGCGGCGTCGAGATCGAGCGCGGCATCAACCACGTGACCGTGACCATCCACACGGCCAAGCCGGGGATCGTCATCGGCAAGGGCGGCGCGAACGTCGAGATCCTGCGCCAGCAGATCGGTGCCCTGACGACCCGCAAGGTCAAGCTCGAGATCAAGGAGATCCGCCAGCCGGAGCTCGACGCCTATCTCGTGGCGATGAACATCGCGGGGCAGCTCAGCCGCCGGATCGCCTTCAAGAAGGCGATGAAGCAGGCCATCCAGCGCTCGATGAAGGCCGGTGCCAAGGGCGTCAAGATCGCCGTGGCCGGTCGCCTCGGCGGCTCCGAGATGGGCCGTCGCGAGTGGGACAAGGAAGGGCGCATCCCGCTGGGTACCCTCCGCGCGGACATCAGCTACGGCCAGGTCCACGCCCACACGACCTATGGGCGCATCGGGGTCAAGGTCTGGATCTATCGCGGCGACATCACCCCCGAGCGGGCCGCTCGCGACGCCGGGGTCCCGGCCTCGATCGGGACGGGGGTCTGACCGATGTTGATGCCCAAGCGCGTCAAGCATCGCAAGGTCATGCGCGGTCGCATGTCCGGTCTGGCCAAGGGCGGCTATAACGTCGCCTTCGGCGAGTACGGGCTGGCGACCCAGGAGCCGGCGTGGATCACGAGCCGCCAGATCGAGGCGGCCCGGCGGGCGATGACCCGCTCGGTCAAGCGCGGCGGCAAGATCTGGATCCGCGTCTTCCCGGACAAGCCGGCGACCAAGAAGCCGGCCGAGACCCGGATGGGCTCGGGCAAGGGCGCGCCGGACCATTGGGTCGCGGTCGTCAAGCCCGGCCGGATCCTGTTCGAGATGGCCGGCGTCGACCACGACTCCGCCATCGAGGCGATGCGGCTGGCCAGCCACAAGCTGCCGGTCCAGACCCGCGTCGTCGTCCGTGAATCGGTGAAGGAGGCTGGCTGATGGATATCGAGAAGGCGCGCCAGCTGTCCGACCGCGAGCTCGAGGCCGCCCTCAAGGAGGCCAAGCAGGACCTCTGGGGCGCACGTTTCGCGCTGTCGACACGACAGCTCAAGGACTACAGCACGATCCCGCAGACGCGGCGAACGATCGCGCGGATCCTCACCGTCCAGCGCGAGCGTCAGGCTCGGCCGGCCGGCGCGGAGGAGATCACGCGATGACAGGAGCAGATACCCAGGTGCAAGGCAAGCGGAAGACCAAAGTCGGCCGCGTCGTGAGCGACCGGATGGACAAGACGATCGTCGTGTCCGTCGAGCGCCTGGCGCGACACCGGCTCTACAAGCGGGTCATCCGCTTGAGCACGAAGTTCAAGGCGCACGACGAGGCCAACGACGCCCGGATCGGCGATACGGTCCTCATCGAGGAATCACGCCCGCTGTCGGCGACCAAGCGCTGGCGTCTCGTCTCCGTGGTCACTCGCGGTGGGGATCATGCCCTCCCCGGCGAGGTCGTGGCCGATGAGGCGGCGACCTCCGAGGCCATCCACTCGGCGGCCCACCCCGGGCGCGCCCGTGACGCCGACGACACGTCAGGCGCGGCCCAGACGGCCGAAGATGCGTCCGACCCGGCCGATGCGGCCGCCGAGGAGGCGGCCCAGTGATCCAGTCCCAGACCCGGCTCAAGGTGGCCGACAACACCGGCGCCCGGACGATCCAGTGCATCCGGGTGATGGGTCGCTCGCTCAAGACCGACGCGGGCGTCGGTGACGTCATCATCGCGAGCGTCAAGCAGGCCATCCCCAACGCGGCGGTCAAGAAGGGCGACGTCGTCCGTGCCGTGATCGTCCGGACGGCCAAGGAATACGGCCGCCCCGACGGCAGCTACATCCGCTTCGACGAGAATGCGGCCGTGCTCATCAACAACCAGGGCAACCCGCGCGGGACCCGCATCTTCGGCCCGGTCGCCCGGGAGCTGCGCGATCGCAACTACATGAAGATCGTCTCGCTCGCGCCGGAGGTGCTGTGATGGCTGCCCGGATCGCGCAGCCGCGCAGCCCCAAGGTCCCCGAGATCCGCAAGGGCGACACGGTGGTCGTGCTGGCCGGCAAGGATGCCGGCAAGCGGGGCACCGTCGAGCAGGTCATCCGCCGACAGGCGGCCCCCAGCTCGGCCCGCAGCGTCTTCCGTCGCGGCTCGTCGGCCGGTGGCGTCAAGGTCGTCGTCGAGGGTCTCAACATCGCCAAGCGGCACACCAAGCCGCGCCAGTCGGCGGGGACGAACGACCGCGTCCCGAAGATGCAGCAGGGCGGGATCCTCGAGATCGCCCAGCCGCTCCCGGTCAGCCGGGTCATGCTGGTCTGCCCGAGCTGTTCGAAGCCCACGCGGATCGCCCACGCGACGCTCGACACGGGTCGTCGCGTGCGGGTCTGCCGCCACTGCGGCCAGCAGCTCGAGGTGAAGTCGTGACCAGTCGACTCCACGACCGCTACAAGGCCGAGGTCGTTCCCGCGCTGCAAAAGCAGTTCGAGTACGGCAACCCGATGCAGGTTCCCCGGCTCTCCAAGATCGTCATCAATATCGGGCTGGGCGAGGCACTGTCGAACGCCAAGGCGCTCGATGCCGCGCTCGGCGACCTGACCCTGATCACCGGCCAGAAGCCGATCGTGACCAAGGCCAAGCGCTCGATCGCGCAGTTCCGGGTCCGGACGGGCAACTCCATCGGCGCGAAGGTGACCCTCCGCGGCGAACGGATGTGGGACTTCATGGACCGTCTGACGATGCTGGCCCTGCCCCGGATCCGCGACTTCCGCGGGATCCCGAGCAAGTCCTTCGACGGACGCGGCAACTATTCGCTGGGACTGCGCGAGCAGCTCGCCTTCCCGGAGATCGACTACGACAAGGTGGACCGTCTCCGCGGGCTGGAGATCAGCATCGTGACGACGGCGAAGACCGACGAGGAGTCCAAGAAGCTTCTTGAACTCCTCGGCATGCCCTTCGCCTCGTAGGCGCGGGGAGGGAGACACATGGCCAAGAAATCGTTGATCGCAAAGGCGAAGCGGACCCCCAAGCACAAGGTCCAGGCGTATCACCGCTGCACCGTGTGCGGACGACCGCGCGCCTTCATCCGACGCTTCGCGCTCTGCCGCATCTGCTTCCGGGAGCGTGCGCTCCTGGGCGAGCTGCCGGGCGTCACGAAGTCGAGCTGGTAAGGACTGATGAACATCTCCGACCCGATCGCGGACATGCTCACGCGCGTCCGGAACGCGTCGCGGGCACGGCACACGGAAGTGGTCGTCCCCGCCTCGCGGACCAAGCGCGAGATCGCCCGCATCCTCAAGGACGAGGGCTTCATCGCCGACGTCAGCGAGGAGCAGGATGGCCCCACCGCCAACCTGCGCATCACCCTCAAATACGTCGACGGGAAGGTCCCGGTCGTCTCCGGTCTCAAGCGGATCAGCAAGCCGGGCCTGCGCGTCTACGCGCGCAAGACGGACATCCCGCGGGTGCTCGGCGGCCTGGGCATCGTCATCGTCAGCACGAGCCAGGGGATCATGACCGGCCAGCAGGCGCGTCAGGCGCAGCTGGGCGGCGAAGTCCTCGCGTTCGTCTGGTAGGCGGTACGACATGTCGCGCATCGGACGCCTGCCCATCACCGTCCCGTCGGGGGTCGACGTGACCATCGACGGTCGCCACGTGACCGTCAAAGGGCCGAAGGGCAGCCTCAGCCGCTCGCTCCACCCCGACATGACGGTCAGCCGGGAGGACGGCACCATCGTGGTCACCCGACCGACCGAGCAGAAGACCCACAAGCAGCTCCACGGGCTCACCCGGACGCTGGTCAACAACATGGTCGTCGGCGTGACCGACGGCTATCGGAAGGGCCTCGAGATCACCGGCGTGGGCTACCGTGCCGCGCTCAACGGCAGGAAGCTCACGCTCAACCTGGGCTACAGCCACCAGATCGAGATCGACCCGCCCGAGGGCATCAGCTTCGAGGTCGAGAACCCGACGCGCCTCGCGGTGGTCGGCATCGACAAGGAGCTGGTCGGCCAGATCGCGGCCAAGGTCCGGGCCACCCGCAAGCCGGAGCCGTACAAGGGCAAGGGCGTGCGCTATGCCGGCGAGTACATCCGCCGCAAGGCCGGCAAGGCCGGCAAGATCGGCGGAAAGAAGTAACCCCTTTGACGAACGAGGAACGAACACGATGACGCAGGTCGCCACTCGAGGCGCCGCTCGACGCAAGCGCCACGAACGGATCCGCCTTCACCTGGCGGGTTCGGAGGGGCGGCCGCGTCTGGCGGTGTTCCGCAGCCTCAAC
>DASYJV010000230.1:0-2050 GCA_035996105.1 Candidatus Limnocylindrales bacterium
CGTGCCGGACAGGCCCGACAGGGCCAGCGCCGCCGTACGCCCGCCGGTCAGGCTGAACAGATCGATCCCATCGTGGCCGGCCAGCGCACGGACCGTGTCGCGATCGCCCGGGACGAGTCCGAAGGCACCCGCGGGAGCACCCGCTTCCTCGAGGATCTCGATGAGGTCGAGCGCCGTCGCCGCCGTCTGGCTGGCGGGCTTCACGATCGTCGCGTTGCCGGCGGCGAACGACGGGGCGATCTTGTGGGCCACCAGGTTGAAGGGCGCATTGAACGGGGTGATCGCGGCCACGACCCCGACCGGGACGCGCATCGCGAGTGCCAACAGGCCGGCGCCCTCGGCCGAGACGGAGGCGTCGGGGATCGTCCCGGAAAGGGATTCGGCGGCCGTGGCCGCGGCGCGCAGGGTAGCGGCGCTCCGGCGGACCTCGCGGCGTGTGTTCTTGAGGGCCTTGCCGATCTCCCGGCTGATCGTGACCGCCAGCCCCTCGGCCCGCTCCTCGATCAGGTCGGCGGCGCGGCGCAGGATCGCCGCGCGTTCAGCGACCGGCATGGCGGCGATCCGAGGCTGGACTCGCCGTGCTGCGCGGACGGCGTCGTCGATCACCCCGGGACCGGATCGAGCGACGCGCGAGACGGGCTGGCTCGTGTGTGGATCGCTGAACTCGAGCCAGTCGGTGGGGGCCGACGAGCTGCCATCGATCCGCGGCGCGATGTCGCGGATGGCAACCGACCGGGGATCCTGCAAGTTCCCTGCCTCCAACATCGGGCCGTCCGTCGCGTTAGGGCAGTCTAGAACAGTTGCACATCGAAAGCCTGCGCGTGGCCTCGGCCGACCGCCATCGACGGCCCGACCGAGCGGCTACGCGCCGGCGACCGAAAGCGGCCGAGCTGCCGTCACGCGCGGGGCCGACGCCCCGTCGGCCGGGAGGACCGGGGCGCCAAGGCGCGACGAGATCGCGTCCGCCGCCTGGCGCACCTCGTGGCCGAACCGTGCGATCTCGGCATCGGCCATCCGGTGGCGTGCCGCGGAGACGGCGATCCCGGCGATGACCTGGCCACTGTGGTCACGGATCGGCGCCCCGACGCAACGCAGGCCGATCTCGAGCTCTTCGTGATCGATGCTGTAGCCGCGCTCGCGGGTGGCGGCGAGGTGCTCGAGTAGCTCGACCCGCGTCGTGATCGAGTTGGCGGTCAGCCGAGTGAGCGGCCAGTCGTCGATGAGCTGACCCAACGCCTGCGGCGGGAGCCAGGCGAGGATCGCCTTCGCACCGGCACTCGCGTGGATCTGCGTTCGCGCTCCGACGCGCGCCTGCATCCGGACCATCCGGGGACCATCGATGACCTCGATGGTGACGATGTCCGAGCCATCGCGGACGACCATCGTCACCGTTTCGGACAAGGTCTCGACAAGCTGTGTCAGGACGTCACGGGCCACGGCCCGGAGCTCGGTGGTCGAGGCCCCGGTGAGCTGCTGGATGCGCGCCCCAAGCCGGTATTTCTCGGTCAGCGGATCGCGTGCGAGATAGCCAGCATCCTCGAGCGTCACGCACAGCCGGGAGACGGTGCTCTTGTGCAGCCCGAGCAGCCGGCCGAGCTCGTTGACGCCGAGCTCGCGGCGATCGGCCGAGAACGCATCGAGGATCGCCAGCCCGCGACGAAGCGCGACGACGGAGCGGGTCTCTGCCCCGCGTGCCCCTTCAGGAAGGCCTTCCCCGGAGATGTCGAGCGAGTCCATCAATCCATCATGCTCCCAAACGCAGGAGCCGGATGGTCTCGCTCGCGTCTCCGACCGACTCGAGCGCCGTGACCGCGGCGATGACCCGGTCCGCGACCGCCTCGGATGCCTGGCCCCGGCTGGCGGTCCGGAACTTGTCCACCACGTCCTCGCGCGTCAACGGATCCGCGGCATCGCCGCGGGGAACGGCTCGCCGCTCCTCGAGCCGACGCCCCGAGACCATGGCGATCTCAACCGTGGCCGCGTTGGTGGCCAGCGTCGGATCGACGGACACCTCGACCTTCTCCCGGGCGAAGGCGTCGACGATCGGATC